>NZ_CALMCQ010000054.1 GCF_937863175.1 uncultured Meiothermus sp.
CAGGCGAGTTTTTGATCCTCTCGCGGTTTTGGATAGGCCAGTTTCTGCTCAGAGATTGAACTCGAGTTCGATCTAGATGCTATTTGCTATGCCCAGAACCCCAGCCAGCTACGAGGGAATCCAAAGTGGAGTGACACTTCTTCTAGCACGGATCGAACCTTCTACGAAGTGGGATGCCAAAGGCGTTGTATCTGATGGTACGTTTTTTGATGGGTTCAAACTTCTGGTTATAAAGAATCCAGATGCCGTGTTCATATTTGGATCTTTATCCCGGTAAGCTTTGCATAAACTATTCCACGGTAATCATCAGCGTTAGAAAGGAATGCTTTGATGCAAAACTGCGCCCCTTTCAGGACTTCACCGCAGCAAGGCTTGGTGTATCAGGCTATTCTGGTGATGGACTCGAGGAAGTTAAGTACCCCTTTACGAAACCAGGCCCAGCCTCGAGCCGGCTGGTCGCAACTGTACCAGGCAGGGCCTTACCACGTAGATTTGAGCCTCAAGTGGGATGACGCCGGGGCTCATTTGGTAGGGCAGGTGATCTCGAGGGAGCACATTTCTTTCGAGCAAGCCCAGATCTACTTGAAGCAGGACAGGGGGCACCTGCAAAAACCCCTGGACTTATCGGGGCGTTTTAGCCTGAACCTGGGGTCGGTGAGCGATTGCAGCCTGGAAATACGTATCCAGGGCGGGTTGGTTTGTCTGGATAGCCTCAAGGTGAGCTAAGCATCTCCAGGTTGGGAATTCTGCGATGCGCACCGAGGCCCAGCACTGGAGCTGCACCGACGCAAGTCCCCTAAAAGCATCTTGAAAGCCGCCCCGGATTGAAGAATCGGACGCGTCCAGGTCAACGGAATTCGGCTCGGTAAAGCCCACCCGCCCCTGCACTTCGGTCGGGGGGGATCCCCACGTATTTTTCTGATTTCATCACAGAGCCTATTACCAGGCCGGATGCACCATGTTGAAGCCAGGGCGGAAGTACCATAGCAGGGATGAAGCGCTTCTTGACTCTCGGGCTGTTGCTGGCCGGGGTGCTGGCCGCCCCAACAGCCTACTACCCCAATGGAATCGGCTATTCCTGGACGTACTCCTCCGGTATGGAACAGGTGTTCACCCGTGAACAGAATGGAATGCTGGTGTTGGAGCGGCGGCTGGCCAGACAGCCGGTGAGTGCCGACCTGTTGCGCTTTACCCCAGATAAGGGGGTGCTGCTGGAGGGCTTGATTGTCGGACAGGCGGTTCAGCGCTATAACCCCCCGCTGCAGCTATATCCGCCCCCCCCGTTGGTGCTGGGGCAGGAATGGGGCGGGCGCAGCAACTTTGGGGGCCAGAGGGTGGCTCTGCTGGGCAAGGTCTTGCGCATCGAGGGGGTGAGTGTCCCGGCGGGCCGGTTCAACGCTTATGTGCTTCGTACCTCCACCGTCACCAGTGGGGGCGGCAGCCAGGTGATGGAGATTTTCTTTGTCCCTGGCGTCGGGATAGTTCGCTATGCCACCCCGGATGGAGCGACGGTTGACCTGGTGAAGTTCAGTGTGCCTAAATAGGGTATGGAACTCCAGCTAGTCGCAGTTGAGAAACCAGAAAACCTTAACGTTATTCTGGGCATGAGCCACTTCATCAAGACCGTCGAGGACTTGCACGAGGCTCTGGTTACGGCAGTTCCGGGAATTAAGTTTGGACTGGCTTTTTGTGAAGCCTCCGGCAAGCGCCTGATTCGCAAGACCGGCACGGCCCCCGAACTTACCGACCTGGCCGTGAAGAATGCAGGGGCCATCGGGGCGGGCCACTCCTTCTTCATCGTGCTGGGTGAGGGTTTCTTCCCCATCAACGTTCTGCACGCGGTCAAAGCCTGTCCGGAAGTGGTGCGGATTTTTGCCGCTACGGCCAATGCGCTCTCGGTGATTGTGGCCGAGCACGACGACCAGCGCGGGATCCTGGGGGTGCTAGACGGACACAAACCCCTGGGTGTGGAAGCTGAGGAAGATATCCAGTGGCGTCAGGATATCCTGCGTAAGTTTGGCTATAAGGCGGGCCAGGTGGTTCGGTAACTCGAGTTTTATTCCCATACTGATCCTCCGAGAATCTCGCAAGTTTCAGGACGCAAGTCGGCGGTGCCTCGAGGTGCTTTTTTCTGTGGGATGGGGCGGGGGAGTCTGGCAGGGTATGATCGGGTGGCTATGCTAACCGTTGGCGACTTAGCTCCGAACTTTACCCTGCCCGACCAGGAGGGCCAGCTGCATACCCTCGAGGATTACCGGGGAGGCTGGGTGGTGCTTTATTTTTATCCCAAAGACGATACGCCGGGATGCACCAAGGAAGCCTGTAACTTCCGCGATGAAAAAGGGCGCCTGGAGGAACTGGGGGCAGTGGTGTTGGGCGTTTCTGCCGACGATGTAGAAAGCCACGCAAAGTTTCATGGTAAGTATGGCCTCAACTTTCCCCTGCTGTCCAATCCCGAGAGGGACATGATTGGTGCCTATAGGGCCTGGGGTCTCAAAAACTTCATGGGCCGGGAGTACGAAGGAGTCTTCCGCCACACCTACCTGATTGATCCCCAGGGTCGGATTGCCAGAGTCTGGGGAAAGGTCAATCCAGTGGAGCACCCGGCCGAGGTTGCCGAAGCCCTGCTGGAACTGCAAAAGCAGACTGTGTAATAACCGCCGGGTTTGGAAAGATCCCTACTATAGCGAGCGATCTGCGGCCGTGTTGACCCGAATTGTAAGCTGATAAACCCTTCGCCAAACACCTATGAATGACCTGGATATCTACAAGCAACAAGCGGCCCTCGAGGCCGTCAGGTACGTGCAGTCGGGCATGGTGGTGGGGCTGGGCACAGGCTCTACCGCCAGATATGCGGTCATGGAACTCGCCCGTCGGCTGCGTGAGGGCGGGCTATCGGAGATTGTGGCTGTACCCACCTCGGAGGCCACGGCCCTGCTGGCCCACGATCTGGGCATTCGGTTGAGCGAACTCGAGCCCTACGGGGTTGACCTGGCGATTGACGGAGCCGATGAAATCGCCCCCGACCTCTCGCTGATCAAAGGCCTGGGCGGGGCCTTACTGCGTGAAAAGATTGTCGAGGCCAGCGCCAGGAACTTTATTGTGATTGCCGATCATACCAAGATAGTGCCCCAACTGGGCCGAGGACTCGTTCCGATAGAGATTGTGCGTTTTGGCTACCGTTTGACCCTTCACACCCTGGCTCGCCTGGGAGACCCAAAACTCCGCATGGATGGTGAGGATCTGTTTTATAGTGACAGCGGCAACCTGATTGTGGATGTTAACTTTGGCCCAATTCTGAATCCGGAGAGTCTCGAGGCCGAACTCAAACGCATTCCCGGGGTGGTGGAAACCGGACTTTTTGTGGGCCTGGCCACCCTGGTGATTGCGGCCGGACCAGAGGGGCTGGAATACCTGGGTACGACCCCAGATACGTTAGGGCGCCCGGCATGAACAGGCTTCTCGAGTGATCCATTCTTGTGTCCTGCGCAGAACAACCACCCTGCAAATGGCAGCACTTTGCAGATCCAGTGAGCTTGCCAAAACCCGGTTACACTGCCTAAAATACTCGTTGTGAAAGGGTGTGTATTCGCGGCCCGAATGATGCGAATGTCCCGGCGATAGCAGCCAGTTGGCTATCGGCGGGGCGCGTTTGCGCCCCATTTTTTTGCAGGGAGTCTTAGAGCACCTCAAACAAGCTGCCTGGAACAACCCAGATTGAAGGAGAAACCCGTGAGCAAAATCTTCTATGAAACCGCCGCAATTGACTACTCCAACGCGGCCCCCCACATCGGACACGTCTACGAGAAAATCATCTGCGACTTTCTGGCCCGCTTTCACCGGCTGGATGGATACGATACCAACTTCATCACCGGCACCGACGAGCACGGAGAAAAAATTGCCCGTGCCGCCAAGAATGCTGGGCAGGAACCCCAGGCGTTTGTGGACTACGTCTCGGAACAGCTCTTCCAACCCGCCTACCAGCGCCTGCACATCAGCTACGATGACTATATCCGCACGACTTCGGAGCGCCATAAGCGCTATGTGCAGGAAATCCTGCGCAAGGTCTACGAGGCGGGCGACATCTACTACGCCGAATACGAAGGGCTTTACTCGGTGGGCGCCGAGCGCTTCGTAACCGAAAAGGAGCTGGTAAACGGCATTCTGCCTGGCGACTCCGATCCGCCCATCCTGCGCAAGGAGGCCAACTATTTTTTTCGCATGGAAAAGTATCGTCCCTGGCTGGTGCAGTATCTGTACGATTACCCCGATCTGATCCAGCCCCAGGCCTACCGCAACGAGGTGTTGGAAATCCTCAAGGAGCCGATTGGCGACCTGTCCATCTCGCGTCCTAAAGACCGGGTGCCCTGGGGCATCCCCATCCCCTGGGACGAAAACCACGTGACCTATGTGTGGTTTGATGCACTGCTGGCCTATGCGTCCTCGCTGGCGAGTCGGGGCCTCTTCGAGAAGTACTGGCCCCATGCCTGGCACGTGATTGGCAAGGATATCCTCAAGCCCCACGCCATATTCTGGCCGACCATGCTCAAAAGCGCGGGCCTGCCCATCTACCAACGACTGGTGGTACACGGACACATCCTGGCCCTGGACGGGCGCAAGATGGGCAAGAGCCTGGGCAACGCTATTGACCCACTGGCCCTGCTGGACAAGTTTGGCGTGGATGCGGTGCACTACGCCCTGCTGCGCGATACCACCCTGGGTTCGGACAGCCCCTTTGGCGAAGAGGTGGTGGCGCAGCGCCTCAACTCCGACCTGGCCAACGACCTGGGCAACCTGTTATCCCGCGTGCGTACCATGCTGCTCAAGTATTGCGGTGGCCTTATTCCTGCACCCTCCTCGCCCGACTCAGAGACTGCCAGGGTAGGGGTGAGGTTGGCCGAAAAGGTGCGTAAGGAAGTGGATTCGCTACGAATTCACCTGGCTCTGGAAGAGATTTTCCAGTACATACGCAGCCTCAACAAGTTTGTCAACGATGCCAGACCCTGGGAGCTGGCCCGCGACGAAAGCCGGAAGAAAGAGCTGGAAGATGCGCTTTACACCGCTGTTGAAGGGCTGCGAATTGCCAGTGTGTTGCTGGAACCAGCCCTCCCGACCAAAGCCAGGGAATTGCGGGCCGCTTTGGGATTGGGCGATTTTAGCATTGCCCAGACCGAAACCTGGGGGATTTCGTCTGCCGGGACACGCATCCCCGAGGAGGCGCCGATTCTCTTCCCCAAAATCGAGGCTGCCGGGGGTCAGGAGCCAAAAGCTGAAAGCCAAAAGCCGAAAGCGGTGTCCAG
>NZ_CALMCQ010000055.1 GCF_937863175.1 uncultured Meiothermus sp.
CGCAGCCTGCGCTTTGGCGACGTGCTGGAACTCTTTCTCACCGACACCCGCAGCTTCCGCTCGCCCCACCCCTGCGGCCCCGACGCGCGCACCCTGAACAACTGCACGGCTTCGGGCGACGCTGGCCGCACCCTGCTGGGCGCGGCGCAGCTCGAGTGGCTCTTGCAGGGCTTGCAATCCAGCACCGCCCGCTGGCGCGGTCTCGGCAGTGCCGTGATGTTTTCGCCCCTTACAGCCCTGGGAACCACCCTCAACCTCGACGGCTGGGACGGCTTTGCCTACGAGCGCAACCGGATTATGGAGACGCTCCAGGACGCCCGGAATCTGATCGTGCTCTCGGGCGACCTGCACAGCGCCCTGGCCGGGCGCATCTCACCGGGGTTTGCCGGACAACCGGTGATCGGAATGGAGTTCATGGCCCCCAGCCTGACCAGCCCCAACCCGCGTGACAGCCTCGGAACGCGCTTCCCCTGGCCCGGCAACCGGGCGGTGGAGCTGCTGAACCCCTGGCTCGAGTTCTTCGACGGCGAGATGAACGGGTATGCCATTCTGGAACTGGCGGAGCAGGTGACCTACGAAGTGTACGCGGTGGACAAGGGCGTAAACGGGATCGGGGCGAACAAGCAGCGGGTGCGACGAGTCGTGGTGAATTGACCAAACATGGGCCAGGGATCTGCCCGGCAAGCAGGGTGTTTCTTGGGCTTGCTTTGATACGCTTTTTGAGACAAAATAAGGACGCTTTGGGAGGTTAAGTATGCCGCGCCCTTTGTTAGATGAAGACATTCGTCCGCTGTCGGAGTTCCGCTCCAACTCGGCCAGCCTGATCGAGCGGGTGCGCAAGACCAAGCGGCCCCTGGTGCTCACCCAGCACGGGCGCAGCGCCGCGGTGGTGCTGGACGTGGGTGAGTACGAGCGGCTGATGGAGAAACTCGAGATTCTGCAGGAGCTGCACACCTCCCTTCAGCAGATCGCCGAGGGCAACGGGATGGACTCCCAAACCGCCCGCAAGCAGGTCTTGCAGCGGCTTGGGCGATGAAAGTCGTCTGGTCGCCCCTGGCCACCGACCGGGCCGTCGAGATCGCACAGTTCATTTTTCAGGGCGACTCCAACGCCGCCTTCGACTGGATCAACCGTCTGTTCGATGCTACCGACGACCTGGCACGGTTCCCCGAGATGGGGCGTAAAGAAATCCGCGAGTTGATCTGGCGGGGCTACCGCATCATCTATCAGTTGAAGGCTGAAGAGGTGGTGGTACACACACTGCGGCACGGGCGGCAGCCGTGGGAAGAATTGGAGTTGCCTGTAGAGTAAAGTTGGCTCGAGTTCTCGGGCGCGAGAGGACGGAAACGCGATTTTGGAGCTGACCGAAAGCGGTGTCCTACGAGCCATACCCGGTGGACAAGACCGTGAGTCTGCTGTCACAACCAGCTGGTACAACGGGTGAGCGCATAGGCTCGATCTTCAATACTCAGATGGAAAAAGTACCGATACCAGGAGATCGTACTTCCCTCCAACCGGCATTGCGGGGAGGCGGCGTGCCGACGAAGCAATTCAGCGGGAGCACAACCGCACCGGGCTGACGGGGAGGCCCAGGACTGCCTTGCGCTATGCTGTAGCAGTGCTGCGCAAGCTCCGCGCCCTGCTGGTAGCCTGGTACGCCTACTTTCTGGAGTATCGCGCCGAGGTGATCCTGTGGTCGCTCTCGGCCATGCTGCCACTAATTCTGATGGGGGTCTGGACGCAGGCCGCCGAGGGCGGCAGTTTTGCCCTTTCCGCGCAGGAGTTTGCTCGCTATTTTCTGTGCGTGTTTCTGGTGCGCCAGCTCACCATCATCTGGGTGATCTGGGAGTTCCAGGACGATGTGGTGCTGGGCCGCCTGTCGTTCAAACTCCTGAAGCCCATTGACCCGGTCTGGGATCACCTGATGCAGCATGTGGCCGAGCGCCTGACCCGGCTGCCCTTTGGATTGATCATTGTGGCAGTCTTCCTGGTGATCTACCCAGGAGCCCGCTTCGTGCCAGAGATTGAAGGGGTGGTGCTGGGTCTGGTGGCCTCGGTAGCGGCCTTTTTGTTGCGCTTCTTGATGCAGTACACCTTCGCCATGCTCTGCTTCTGGACCGAGCGCGGCGCGGCGGTGGAGGAACTCTGGTTTGTCGCCTACTTGTTTCTCTCGGGCCTGATCGCCCCGCTCTCGATTTTTCCCGAGGCGGTGCGCAACTTCGCCCTCTTCACCCCCTTCCCCTATCTGGTCTATTTTCCCGCAGCGCTGTTTGCCGGACTGCCCTTGCCGGGCGGGGTGGGGCAGGGGTTCATGGTGCTGGGACTCTGGTTTGCGATTTTTTGGGCGATTAACCGCTGGCTGTGGCGCAAGGGGCTCAAACAGTTTTCCGGCATGGGGGCCTAGTGTGCCGTATCTTATTTCCTGGCTATTCCGCCACAACTTGATGCAAGGTGGAACTCCCCTTTCTTCTGGCTACAAAGCCCCGACAGGACGCACTTGAAAACGGTAACGCTTTTATAACGTTGGTTCGGCTAGTCTGGGATCTGGGTGATTGCTAGACTGGAGACTAGGAATACCGGGATGGAGCTAACTGCTCACATACTCCCGCGCCTCAAGCGGGTGGTGCTCCGGCGGGCCGGGCTTGCCCTGGCCCTGTGGGGCGAGCCGGGCGTTGGCAAGAGCTACTGTGCCCAGCAGCTCCTGCGGGAGACCGCCTGCCGCAGTTTTAGCTTTCATGCCCTGACGCCGCTGGGTGCCCTGGTTCGCGGTCTACCTCGAGCCAACAAGGTACCTGCCTGGGCCGAACCCCCGTTGCTCAGGTTGCAAAAGGGTGAAGCCCTGGACAGCAAAAGAACAGCGGAGGTATTGGGAGCCTTGTTGGCCGCGCTGGCCCCGGTGGTGTTGCATCTGGAAGACATCCACGAAGCAGGCCCGGAGGGCCTCGAGTGGATCCGGGATCTGGCCGCCACTGCCCTGCGCACAAAAGGGGTGGCTTTGCTGGTTACCAGTCGCAACGCACCCCCCGAACCTTTCGAGGAGTATCGCCTGGCGCCCCTCTCGCCCGAAGCCTCGCAGACGCTGCTCGAGGCCGAGGTGGGCAGCCCCCTGCCCGAAGAAGCCCTGGCCTGGATTTATGGGCGCGCCCAGGGCAACCCGCTGTTCTGCTTAGAGTATCTGCGCTATCTGGCCCGGCAGGGCTTTTTGTGGAGCGATGGGCGGGAGTGGCACTGGCGGCCCCCGCAGGCGGGTACCCTGCCCCTCACCGTTGAGGCGCTTTTGGAGCGGTGGCTGCACCAGGTAGCCCACACCCCCACCCTGCGCCAGACCCTGGAAAGCAAGGCCCTGCTGGGGCTGGGGGCCGACCCTGCGGTGTGGGCCAAAGTAGCGGGGCTCTCGGCTCCAGAACTGAACGCAGTCGGGCTGGTTTTGCAGCAGCAAGGCATCCTTCGGGCGGGGGAGTTTGCCCACCCGCTCTACCAGGAGGTCATCTTGCACGGTCTGCTGCCGCAAGAGCGCCGTGAGTATGCCCAAAGGGCCCTTGAGGCCCTGGCCGACCAGCCTCTGGCCGCCGCGCGCTACCTCGAGGAGGCCGGATTGGAGCGCAAACCAGCGCTAAAGCTGCTCCGCCGCGCCGCCGAAGAGGCCCGCCAAGCCGGCCACGAAGCCCAGGCCGCCCGGTGGACGGCCCGCGCGGTGGAGTACGCCCAGGGCGAGGAACGAGGAAGGATGGCCCTGGAAGCCGCCCAGGTGCTTCAGCACCAGAACCTTTCGGAAGCCACCCGGCTGGTCAAGATGGTCCTGCCGACCCCCACCGCCACCGCCGAGACGGTGCGGTTTTACACCCACCTGCTGGCCCGGCAGGGCGGGGTACCCGACCTCGAGGCCCTGTTCGGCGAACTCCCGCCCCGGCTGCGCACAGCGGTGAACCTCCCTTCGCTGACCCTCACCACCGCGCATATCGGCGGGGATAACCTGCGGGTCCTAAAGACCTGGGAGGCCCACCCCGAGCTTCAACGCGACCCCTCACCGGAACTGTTGTGGGCGGTGGCAGGTTCGGCCCTGGCCACCGGACAGACCGAGAAAGCCCAGACCTTCGTCAACCTGGGCCTCGCTACCCCCGAGGCCCAGGCCAATCCCACCTTGCGCTGCGAGTTTCTCTCTACCCAGGCCCTGATCCACTACCACCTTGGCGAGTACCAGGCAGCAGAGGCCACCCTGGAGAAGGTCCTGGAGGTTCTGGCCCCACTCGAGGTGCCTCGCTTGCGGGGCACCGTACTGGTCAACCGGGCGGCCATCCTAAGGAAGCTGGGTCGGTACGACGAGATGAGTCGCTGCCTCCTGGAGGCCGTGCAGATCCGCCGTGAGGCCGGGGACGCCAAGGCCTACGCCTTTGCCCTGGCCGCGAGGGCCGAGGCGCTGATTGAGCAGGGTCGCTACCAGGCCGCCGAGGAAGCCCTCCAAGAGGCCATCGCCACCCTCGAGCCGCACGGCCCCAGCCGCTTGCTGGCCGCCACCCACTCGATGGCGAACCTGCTCTACCGCTCGCAGGACACCCCCATCGCCCAGTTCCTGACCCGCAAGCACGCCGAGCGGGCGCTCGACTACGCCCGGCAGCTTAGCAACCCCCGGCTGCTGCGGGAGGTGCTCCTCGATACCGCCGTCGCACAAACCCGCTGCGGATACCCCGAGCGGGCCCTGGCCCTTATCGCCGAGGCCGAAGGCCTGGCCCACGCCGCCGGCGACTCGCCCCACGACGCCTTCCAAACCCTCTGGGCCAAGGGCTTGGCCCTGGGCGCTCTGGGCGAAGAAACAGCCCGAGGGGCGTTGGAACAGGCCCTCGAGCTGTCCCAAAAGCTGAATCTGATAGTAGACGAACACAAGGTCGGCCTCGAGCTGGACCGCCTCACCGGAAACATCGAAAGCGCCCGCAACCGCTTGCACTGGTTCGAGGCCCGCGGCCTGCTGAACGGGGTTCACCTGGCCCGGCGCTACTTCCCTCAGCTTGATTCGCGCCCTGTTTCAGGCCAGCCCCAGTCCCAGGCCCTACCCCCAGGGGGTGCGCGTAGCGCATACTCGCTATGCGAGTATCCTAGCCTGGAAGTGCTGGGCCCCATGCAACTAACGCTGGAGGGCAAAAGCGATCCCGTGCGCGGGCAGAAGCGCAGGGAGTTGCTGGCAGTGCTGCTCGAGGCCCGCATTTCCGGTCGCGGCGAGGTGCCCACCCTGGAATTGCTCGAGCGGCTCTACCCTGGCGTACCCGACCCGGACGCCGGCACTGCCCTCAAGCAGACCGTCTTCAAGACCCGCGCCAGCCTGGGCCAGGGCCTGGTCGTCACCACCGCGGGAGGGTATGCGCTGGGGGCCGTGGAGAGCGATGTGGAGGTGTTCCTCAAAACCCAGCAGACCCGGTTGTGGCGCGGGGTGTACTGGCAGGACGTAAGCCTCGAGGCCGACGAGACCGTGCGGGGCGCGGTCTACCACGCCCTCTGCAGCAGCATCCGGGCCCGGCTGGAGGCCGACCCCAGCGAGGCCGCCCGGCTGGGCCGCATTCTGCTCGAGGCCGACCCCTACGACCTCGAGGCCCTGCGCCTGACCTGCCTGGCCCTGCGCCAGAGCGGAAACCACCGCGGCCTGGCCCAGGTATACCAGCAGGCCCGGGGCCATTTCCTCGAGGTTGGCGAAGCGTTGCCCGCCGACTGGGCGAGTTTCCTGGAGCCAGTAGCCAGGTAAGTCTCCTCCGAAAACAGGAGCCAGGAGCTAGGAGCCAGAATTCAGTAGGGGCAAGCCTGTCAGCATTTCAGCTTGTCAGGTTAAGCTGATCAGCTGATAGCCTTTTCATCCTCGGTGGTAAACGATAGTTAATGGGCAATTCTCCCGGTTAGAACTTGGGCTGTATCGCGGAGACGGCAGCGAGGCTAGGCATTGACGAAGAAAATCCCATGCTCGGCGCTGATCTCGAGGATCCGCGGCATATCTGGCGCACCTGGCCTGGCGAACTCCTCGGCGCAGCGCGAGAAAAATGTCTCAAAACCAGCAGGGGCCACCTGACCTAACATCTTGAGAGGGCTCTGGCCAACATTGCGAAAAGCATGCACCGCACCCCTCGGCAAATAGACTACCGAACCGACCGAGACCGGCCTCCAGGCCCCGTTCAAGAAGAACTCCACCTGACCCTCAAGCGGCAGAAACCACTCTTCTTCGTGGGAGTGATAATGCGGCGGCGGGCCGCCGCCCGGAGGGGTCAGCAGCGTGAACAGGGTGAACCGGCCCCCGGTCTCGCCCCCCCCGAGGTGGAACAAGATCTCATCTCCAAAGGCCCGGAGAGTTCTCCCCTGGTCTGGAGGCACAATTATTGGCGAGATGCCAGAACTTTGCGTCATACCCTTCAGTCCTTTCTGATCGCACTGTCGCCCACCCGGTCATACTCCTTGAACCGCTCACTGGACCCAGCGGGCACAAAAGCTGCCGTTGCGCTAAGTGGCAGGCTCGCTGACGGCGGGCATACAGGCTTGGCTTAGCTCGATAAATGCCGACTTTTTGGCTGGAGCGGCAGGTAAAGGGCAGGCCTCTCCCACCGCTCCGATCACTCTTATACTCGAGCCGCTTTAGGGCAGGGTGGCCGGATTGACCACGTAGAGGTGCTGGGTATACACCTTCCCCAGACCGGGGAGTTCCATCGGCTTTCCTTTGGGCTGGTCGAACCAGGGATACCACCCCTGCTCGACCGGGACGATCAGCTCGAAGCCGTTGATCTGGCCCTCGGGCGAGACCACCAGCACTATGCCGGGCCCTTTGACGCCGTAGTGGTAGCCCATCTTGGGCACGTACTCGGAGATCTTCTCATACTGCTTCAGAGCCGGATTGGCTTTACGTAGCGCCTCGAGGGTCAGAGGGAGCAGGGTGGGCCGCTGGCCGGGTTTGATCGTGGCGGGGTCAGCGATGTAGATGTGCTGGGTATAGGCCGGGCCGAAACCCTCCAGCTCCATCGGCTTGCCCTCGGGCTGGTCGAACCAGGGGTGCCAGCCGATGGCCGGGGGGTAGATGACCTCGACGCAGGTGACGATATTGCCCGGGCCGACGCAGAGCGTCAGGTGCGGGCCGGGGGCGCCCCAGTGGATGCCCATCCCGGGCACGAAGTGCTGGTGCAGGGGCTGGTACTGCGTGAGCGCCGGGTTGATCGCCCTCCACTCGCCCAGGGTGCGGGCGACTTTGCGTTCTGCCATGCCGCCGCCACCGGCGAGCATGGTGGCCGTGGCCAAAAAAACCAGAGTGACCATAAGAGACTTTTTCACGGTTGACCTCTTTGAAGTTGCATCACGAGTCTGGACTCGCTGCCGGAAAGGGTTGCGGGACGAACTGGTCGCCTGGCCCCTGTATGGCTAATGGCGGTTTGTGGGCCGTTGGTTCAGCGACCACCTGCCGCTAAGTTACTCGCATAGCGAGTATCGGTTAATCACTCCAAATCCTCGCCTATTGCATCACCCCCTCCATGCGCTACGCGCACCCCCTGGTGGCTAGCTTTCAGCGCTTCATATTCCACCTCCCGAGTCCTGGGCTGAGGAGTCAGGTGCTCTGGGTGCGGCGTTACTGCTGGTTGGCCGCCTCCGGCACCGCCCGGAAGCAGCGCGGGCAGGGGCGATAGGTTACGGCGGTCTTCATGGGTCGGGCCTCCTCTGGTCAGAGGTTAGGGGAGGCCCGGTTATCTTTCGGTTATCTTTTGGCGGGTCGATTCACGCGCACCAACCGCCCCCTCATGTTGCCTTGCGCTGCTAAGGCAGCCTGAATGCGCTCGGCTTGTCCACCGAAATCGATGTCCAGCGTACAGACAACGATACCGGCGTGGTCAGGTTGCTGGTAATGCAAGCGGATGAAGTGTTTGCGATTGAGAGTGAGAACCGCTCGGTTCTGGCTGGTCGCAAAAGCCAGGATTTCGGCATCCGGCACGGCTTGCTCGGCCTGGCCCGCTTCGAGAACCGTTAACACGTCGTGCCCCAGGGCGCGCAGTGCCTCGACCACCGGGTGGGGAAAGTTCTCGTCCGCAAAGAGGTGCGCCACCTCCTACGACTCCTCGTTCTCTCGTATTTGACGGTCGATCTCCTGCCGGTGCGCGCGCACGTAGGCCCAGGCTTGGGTCAGGTCTTCAGCCTGCAATGTCGGGTAGGAGCGCAGTATGTCGGCTTCGCTAGCACCGAGCCGCCTGGCTTGCTCCAACACCCAGACCGGGATGCGGGTCCGCACGATACGCGCTTCGCCGCCCGCCACGTCAGGCGTGCTTTCGATCCCAGGGAACGCCTCCCCTAGATCGTTCACCACCCATTTGAGCAGTTGCGCTTTTTCCGCGCGTGTCATGGCGGACAGAAGTTTCTCGGCTTCTTGCAGGGCGCGTGTCATTCCGGCCTCCGTCATCAGTTTACCGAAATTTCAACGCCTCGAGGTGTCCAGGACTCCCATCCCCCGCTTACGGCGCGGTGGTGAAGACGCGCTGGCCCGAACCGCCGCTGCTACTTACGCCGTAGATGTAGGGAACACCGTTCGCCAAGTCGTCGACGCTCGCGAACGGAGCAAAACCGCCCACCATCCACCGATAGGTCACGCCTTTGGGCAGCGGGTAGCCCAGGCTGCTCAAGTCGGGCAGCTGCAAGGACGTTGCGGCGCTGTAGATGGTCAGATTCAGGGCTCCCGGTGTCACGGGGCTCACGCTGACGCTGTGAACGCCCTCCGCGAAGGGGGTCCAGGAGAAGGTGGTAGCGGTCGTAACCCCCAGGGCGTTATCGGCAGGCTGGAGCTGTTCGGGAGGGGTTGGCAGCCTCAGATTGATCGCGGAATCGACAGGGGTAACAGCCAGATAGGCATAGACATGGGCGTCTCCTTTTCTGGCGCTGGCGCTCAGATAAAGGTCCATCCCGGGCACGGCCGGACTCGCCCAGCTGAAGTTCGGGGCGATGCCCGTCTGATCCAGTTCGTACGAAAAGGGGTAAAGGTAATGGCCGAGGGCTCGGAAGCCGAGGGCCCGCGAGACGAGCGTGTAGCCAGGAGGGGGCGTGGTGCTGCCCGCTATCGCTTGGTTCTGGACGGGCTCGAGCGCGAAGTTGCCGGTGCTGGGCTGAGCGTTCGTCAGATGCCTGTTCTCGGCCCGACCAAATCTCAAGAATGACGTGACCACGTTGCGGCTGTTCTTGTGCATCTGAAGCGCGTAGAAGTTTATAAAGACGCTTGATGGCCCGGCCCAGCTCACGTTATGTTTGACCGAGGGGAACACCGACCCGGTAATCCCACAGCTCACCTGCCGCGTTGCCACCCCTAGGCAAGTGATGTGCCCGTCGGCGAAACCGCCCGCGGGCGGCGGGGTCGTGTTTACATTGCTCGAGGTGAGGGTCACCTCGCTCGCGTTGTCGTACGTGCTGCCAGAGCCAGAGACCAGGACGATGGGGTCGCGCCGGCTGAGGCCTTCATAGACGTACGCTTGGTTCCTGCTCGCCTGGAGCACCACCAGATCGTAGGGAATGGCGACATCAGCGGCGCTGAAATTGCCGCTCGCGTCCGTGGCGGTCTTTTGGTCGGCCACCAGCACCGGCAGAAAGGCGCCAGGTTTACCGTCATGGGTCAGCACCTTGCCAATCACCGTGATGGTTGGGGCCGGTGGCGGGGGCTGCTGCGGGCAGGCCACCAGCACGACGGCCAGGATCAGGCCGATGATAAGTCGAATGGTAGTTTTCATTGTCTTCATACTTTCCTCCGGGGTTCAGCGATCCGGGAGTGATTGCCGCAAAGTCTCGGCGTGGCAGCGGGTCAGCTTCACCGCGAACACCAGCAGCAGGCCAGTAGCCAGGGCTCTAGTTCTGGTCAGCCTCACCTCCTTTCGGCACCGAGGAGGTAAAGTCGCAGCCGCACCTGACGCAGAAGTGGCTGTAGGGCGAGGTGATGGGCGCGCCGCAGGCGGGGCAGGCAGTCAGGAGCTTTACGCCGTCGTTGGGGCAGTAGACCTCGGCCGACGCTTCCGGCACCGCCCGGAAGCAGCGCGGGCAGAGGCGATAGGTTACAGCGGTCTTCATAGGTCGGGCCCCCTCTGGTCGGAGGTTAGGGGAGGCCCGGTTATCTTTCGGTTATCTTTTCCGCAGGCCCTGCCCTGGGTGAGAGCCGGCCCCAATAAGCCTGGCTGGTAAGGCGGGGCCGCTCCTGGAGTGTTATGGGGAGCCCGACCCTGGCGATTGCTGCCAGTCCTCCTCCCCTCGGTACCGAAGCCGATGGGGTGGTGCGGGTGGGCGCTACGCGGGCGAACCTGGACACGCTCACCGCGGCTTTTCTAGAGGGTGCGACCGCCGAGGAGATCGCCCAGCAGTATCCCTCCCTGTCGCTTAGGGAGGTTTACGCCGTTATCAGTTACTACCTGAACCACCCCGATGAGGTGAACGACTCCTTGCTCGAACGAGGAGGCCAGGCGGCAGAGGTTCGCCTTCTGAACCAGCGCCGCTTCGATCCCGAGGGCATTCGCGATCGCCTCCTGGTAAGGCGGTGGAAAAAGTCTAGAGGGGTGCTTTGATCCACACTGAAGGGTGAGAAGTTCGTTGGGCGAGTTGCCGCTCTGTCATCGCGACCGCCCTCGAGCTTGTCCTGGGCTACGCCTACTTGGCGAGAGTAATCGCACCATAGCTCAGCGACCCCGTCGTTCACCACGATCCAGACAGTGACGCGGTCTTGAGCTGCGCCCTGGCGGCTGGTTGCGACGTCATCGTCGCTGGCGACAGGCATCTACGCAAACTGGTACAGTACGAGACGATCCGCATCATGACCGCCGTCCAATTTCTCCAGGAGCTATGACCTCTCTTCAAAATGCACCTCATGGTTTAGATTTAGCAGCCTACACAAATCGTCGGCACATTTTGCTATACTACCGACGGTTTATGGTTACCCTCCATATCTCACCGGATGTCAAGCTCGAGCAGCTCTTTAGAGAACATCAGGGGTTCCTGAAACGCGGGCAGGCGATTAAAGCCGGCATCGACCCGCACCGGCTCTCGCGCTGGGTCGAAGAGGGGCGGGCCGAGCGCGTGCAGCGGGGCATCTATCGCCTAACCGATGCCGAACCGCTCCCCCACGAGACGCTACTCGAAGTATCGCTGCGTGTTCCCAGCGGGGTGGTCTGCCTCCGCTCGGCGCTGGCCTTTCACCGGCTGGGCAGCGTCTCCCCTCCCGTCATCGACCTTGCCATACCCCACAAGGGACGCGCGCCGGCGATTGACTACCCCCCTGTGAAACTCTATTACTTTAGCGAGACCGTCTACCGCTACGGGATCGAGGCGCACGAGGTCGGACCAGGCCAGGTCAAGGTCTATACAGCCGAGAAGACGCTGGCGGACCTGCTTTACTACCGTCACAAGCTGGGAAATGATCTCTTCATCGAGGGGCTTCAGGCCTACCTGCGACGACCCTACCCCAAGGTCTCCATGCTGATGGAAGCCGCCCGCGTACGGCGCGTCCAAAAACTTATGCACACCTATCTGGAGCCGCTATTGTGACCACCAACCTCGCGGCTTCAGTGCGCCAGCGGCTTCATAACCTCGCAAGGCAGCAGCGGCTCCCTTATAACCGGCTGCAGCTCCTCTACCTTCAAGAGCGCTGGCTGGCCCGTCTGGCGAAGAGTGAATACCGGGAACGGTTCGTGCTCAAGGGCGCCCTCTACCTCTATAGCCGCTACGGTACCGCTTCACGTCCTACCCGAGATATCGACTTGCTGGGCCGCGCTACCCCAGCCGAAGTCGAGAGCCTGGTCAACATCATGAAACAGGTTGCCGCGGTGAATCTGGTGGACGGCGTGACTTTCGAGGCCGCCTCGATCCGTGGAGAAGTGAGCCAGAGAGCGACCGAATACGGCGGCATTCGCCTTGAGGTCAAAGGTTACCTGGGGAAGGCCTGGGAGCTGATCCGCATGGATATCGGCTTCGGCGATGCCGTTACCGCCGGCCCGGTGTGGCTCGCGTACCCAACCCTCCTCGACACCGAAGCTCCGGAGCTTCTGGCCTACTCGCTGGAAACCGTAATCGCCGAGAAGGCCCAGGCCATGGCGGCGCTGTACGACATCAACTCGCGCTTCAAGGACTACTATGACCTCTACCATCTTGCTGCCACCGAGAGCTTTGAGGCGGGCACGCTGCACGAGGCGATCACCACGACCTTCGCCCGACGCGATACGCCTCTGGCTGCAGCCGAGCGCCTATTTGATCCCTCGTTCGCGAGCAACCCTGCACGTCAAAGGCAGTGGCAAGTGTTCCTGACGCGAATCACCAAAGATGAACCCGGCAAGTTTACCAACGTGCTCGAGCTCATCAGGGTCTTCCTCGCACCCATCGTTCAAGGCAAAGCGACCGGCATCTGGCAGCCTGAAGTAGCCCAGTGGAGCTAAAGCCTAAGAGAGGTGGTCTTGTCAAGAGCGCTCCCCCATAGCCGCGTTCTGATACTGGAAGTCCACGGGAGAAGCGCCGCATAGGGCCAGGCGTCCAGGGGTTCTCAGCAGCGCCCACCGGTGGTCGCAAGGGGGGCCGGCACTGCCCTCAAGCAGACCGTCTTCAAGACCCGCGCCAGCCTGGGCCAGG
>NZ_CALMCQ010000056.1 GCF_937863175.1 uncultured Meiothermus sp.
CGGCTGTTGGCGTTTTGCGAGGACTCGAGGGTTCTGAAAATCAAGAAGAGGTGTTTGGGATACTGCTCGAAACGGCTCCAGTGACCGATCTCCTGGGCATCGGCCAGGGCCAGGGGGTTCAGCGGGTACTGCTGAATCAGGGCAATTTCTTCGGGGGTCGGGGTCTCTACGTCCACCCAGACCTGGGTTTGCAAAGGCCCACAGGTCATCCCATCGGTGAGTTGCTTGGCCCGAATCATGGCCTATAGCTTATGGCTTAGAGCCGATAGCGCAAAAAAAAATCTGGCTGCCAGGGATTGGCCTTGCAGGGTGAGGGGGCCTCGAGTGTGGGTGCAAAGCTGCCTTCTCGGGCATGACCACGGGACTGCTAACAACCAAGCCGGTGCGTGATAAGACCCCCACACCAGCTGCTCCAGTGCGCCTTGCGCGGTGTGAGGGGCGAAATATGTGCCGTAAATTTACTCACCGGAGCACTAGCGGGTACTCGATGTGATCCAGTCGAGATAACTCTTTGATCCCATCTCGATTTTGTGAGCGATGATTTCGGGAACCTGGTAGGGGTGTAGCTCCTTGATGCGGGCTTCTAAAGCGGGGTAGCGCTCCTGGCGGGTTTTGATTAACAGCAATAGCTCGGGGTTCTCCTGAACCTCACCGTCCCAGCGATAGATCGAGGTGATACCCGGTAGCAGACTGACACAGGCCGCCAAACCCTCCTGCACGACCATACGGGCAATTTCCTGGCCGATCTCGACACTCGGTGCGGTACACAAAACGGTCAGATACATGGCCTCAGAGTACCCGATGGCCCCTGACGACACCGAACCCTGAAGCCGGACTTGCTCCCCTGGTTACGTTGCCGCTGAGCCAGTCCATCCGCTAAGGTAGTGATATGAACCCCTGGCTGGTGTTGTGGGCTGCATTGATGGGTCTGCTGGTTCTGGTTTTTGGCGTGCTCTTGCTCAATGTTCTGGCTATTGATGTTCGCTCGCCTCTGGGTATGGCTATTCTGCTGGGCTTACTGGTGCTGGGGTTGGTCTGGGTGCTGCAGGTGGCGCGCCGGCGTCGAGGCCGTTAGGGTAATTGGCAGCATCGCGGGTGCGGGTTGTTTTGAAAGCCGCCTCCTGGCCGCCCCTGGGTTCCGAGATTTGATACACCTGCTAGGACAAAGACTGCGCCGCCAGGCGGGCTGCGGCTAAATCCCACAGAGCATGTCCAACACTCTTGAAAAGCACGATGCCAGACGTGGGCCTGGGTTGGTGCAGGGCCAACTCCAGCGACTGCACTTTGCTCCAATCCACCTGAGCTTGCAGCAGATCGCCCGCTTCCGAGCGCGCACCCTCCAGGGTATCCACATACAGTTGTGCCAGGTGCACCACTTTCGGCGCAACCTCGGCCATTTCGGGGCGGTAGGCTCCCACTGCGGCTATGAAAATACCTTCAGGGGCCTCGAACAGCAGTGGGGTCTGGCTGGTGGTGGCACAGACAATCAGACTAACCTCGTCTAACACCGGCTCGAGGCGGCTAACAGCCTGGGCCAGCAAGCCGCGCCCACGGGCGTAGGAGGCCAGTGCTTCGGCGTGCTCGAGGGTACGTGAATACACATACACTTTGTCGGTTCCCAGGCCGTCCTGAAAGGCTTCCAGATGGCTTTTGCCCTGGGTTCCCGCCCCGACAATTAGCAGCGGTCCAGAGGGGTTGGGTGCGAGGGTTTGTGCGGCCAACAGCGATACCGCAGCGGTGCGGCGGGCAGTCACCACCGAGCCATCCAGCAAGGCCAGTCGCTCTCCGGTACTGGTACGCATCACCCAGACCTCGGCCCTTACACTGGGGCGTTGCTGGGGGTGTACCGTCACCAGTTTGGTCACCGTGATGAGGGGATCGGCAGCGGGCATTAGCAACAGGGTAGCCCCCCCCGCCAGCGGTACCACCAGGCGCTCGGGGGCGGTGATCTGACCTTGAGCATGATCGGCTAACACCTGGGCAATAGAGGCAGCCAGTGCAGGATAATGAAGGGCGGTAGCGGTTTCTTCCGCCGAAAGAATTTGCATGCTCCCAGCCTACCCTGAATTGCGCTGGCAGGAGTGGGCTATGTTGCTTGCGGAACCAGAACCCGAATTGCGTCGCCTACCAACACCACCCCACCCCGAAGTACCCTGGTGTACATGCCGCGTTTGCCATAAAGCACCCTGGGCAATCGCAGATCAAATGCCGACAGCGAGTCGCACACCGTACAGACACTGGTTAGCTCCAGCAGTACCGAGCCGATTTGTAAACGGTCTCCTTCCTTCCGCTGGTGGGGGTCGAAGTCTACCAGGAGGTTTTCGCCCAGCGCACCTGGAGGCAGCTCAATTCCGGCCTGTGCGGCCAGGGTGTAGACGCTAAGGCCCGCCACCAACACCGCCCGGTCGGGGTGCCTGCCAAAGTGCCGGTCACCTTCCACGCCTTTGCCCGCTACGAGGTGGGCTTGGGTCAGGGTCGGTTTGGGCAGGATACGGTCTAGGCCAGCATGGAGCGACAAGACCCGGTTCATCGCAACCCGAGTTGCTGGCGTGCGGCCAGTACCTGCTGCGCGCTCAGGTTTTTGCCCCGCTGGGCCTGTATCTCGGCCTCGCTAAATGCCCCCTGACCGGGGGGAAGTGTGTTGCCCCACTGGGTGGCAATATGGTTTAGCAGTGCCGCCATTTCGGCATTGCTAAACTGGGCATAGCCCGGCATGACCCCGTTGTAGGTAGCGCCCCGGACGGTGATGGGGCCTTGCAGACCGTACAGCATGACCTGTACCAGCCACTCCCGGCCCCCTCGAGCTGCCAGAATATCCGGGACATGCCCGGCCAGCGGTGGGAAGACCCCTGGAAGACCCGCACCGTTGGCCTGGTGGCAGCCGACACAGTTGTTGTAAACCTGGGCCCCGCTAAGGGTCGGAGCAGCCTGGATCACTGGCTGTGCAGGGGCAGTGGCAGCACCGGGGGCCAGGAAGGTCGCGAGATAATTCAGAATGCTGGCCCGCTCCTCTGGGGTTAACCGCATGCCATAAGCCTGCATTTCGGTTATCAGGCTATCCCAGCGTTCCCGGGTCTGCCGCTCGCGGGTCACAAAGCCAATTTCGTGGCAGGTCTGGCACTTCTGTAACACCAGGTCGCGTCCGGGCCCTTCGGGTAGAGCGTTTTGACCAAAACCAAGCCAGGAGCCCAGCAGGGCTGCACCAACGACAATTACAATCCACTTCCTCATCAACTTCTCCATTGCAGCAGTCTTTCGCAAAGGCCGGGCTGGGCATTACCCAGCCCACATACCGCCTGGACACGGCGAGCCCTTTGTAGAGGTGCTTGTACTCAGGTTACCTTGAACTTGACCCGCATCACACCGTTCCACTCGTAGCCACGCTCGTTCCACCAGACGTTGCCGTTCATGGGCTGGGTACGGCCCAGCTCGTCGGTTGCACGGGCCATTACCTCGTAGTCGCCGGGGGCCAGCAGCTGTGGCGAGACCCAGCGATACCAGCCAAACCTGCCGTCGTTGCCCTCGATAAGGGCTTTGCGCCAGGTGGTTCCACCGTTGACAGATACCTCAATGCTATCAATGGGGGAGAGTCCGTCGTTCCAGGCAATCCCGCGCACTTCTACCCTGCGGCCCCTCAGGCTCTCACCGGCTAACGGGGACAGAATGTAGGAGTTGATATTGATATTCCAGTTGGAGCGGGAGTTCTCGAGGGTGTAGTTGT
>NZ_CALMCQ010000057.1 GCF_937863175.1 uncultured Meiothermus sp.
GCCCCATCCTGAGCCCGGGCCCGCTCTAAAAGCTCCAGCACCCACCGGGGTGTGCTGGGGTTTTCGGCAGCCGCCTGACACACTTCTTCGTACTCATCGCCCACCAGCCGCTCCAACGACGAACCTGGGGTATTGGGGTTGGCCGCCACCCCCTGCCGCACCAGGTGGTCGCCATCCTGGGCCAGTTGCTCCAGCCAGTGCGCAGGTAGGGCCGGGTTGCGAGCGGCAGCCCCCCGCACCCTCCAGTCGTCGTCGGTGAGAAAGCGCTCCAGCAGATGGGGTGGGGTTTGCGGATGCTGGGCCACCAGTTGCCGCACCCAGTAGTGCCCCTGCGCCAGTGTCTCAAAGGGGATCTCCACCGCAAGCTGTGCTTCCAGCCTGTCCAGCAACAGGATGGTTTCCCTGGGGGTGGTAGGGTGCTGGCGGGCAGCCTTGCGCACCTCCTCCTCTCCGTCAAACAAGAAGGCTTCCAACACCTCTTTGGGCAGGTTTTCCTGCTGGATCAGGGTCAGTCGCAAACTGGTATCCAGCTCGCGGGCCATACGCGGGAGTATCCAGGCCGGGGCCATCCCCAAAAGCACCAGCTGGTGCAGCTCGAGGTAGTCCATATCCACCTCACACCACCACAGGGCCCGCTCGAGGGGCGAGGTCTCGAGCGCCACGTGCAGCCGGGCCGCCTCCTCTACGGCAGGCCAGGGATGTTGGGTCAGGGGTTCTACCAGGGCCGCTGGGGCTGCTGGGTTTTGCAACAAACTCAACGCCGCGCTGTAGTCACCCTCCCGCACCGCCCAGCGCAGAAAATGCGAAGGAGCCAGGGGACACCCCAGCAAGCGATGGCGTGCATACCCCGGTATTTCCGCCAGCCAGTTGGCGTTGACCAGCAAGAGCAAATCCAGCACCGGATTGCCCAGCACCGCCTCGGGAAAATGCACCGCCAGCCGTAACAGCACGTCTTCAGGCGTGTTCGGATTGCCCGCTACTGCACGGCGGACTTCTATCTCTGGCTGCGATGCCAGCGACCGCAGCCGCTCAGGCGCAGTCTCGGGGTTCTGAGCTTCCGCGAGAAATCCTGCCATCGCAAATCGTCCTTCTTCCTTCCACCCTAGCTTAATTGCAGCACGAAAATTCCTCTGCACCAGAAGCCGCGTACCTCCACCAGGCAGGGGATGGGGTGGCCTGACGGGGTTCTGTGGGGCGTCCACCAACAGACCGCCCAGCCCCGCTCTTTCCCAGCACCCTCCTCACCCCAGCACCAGCTCCCGATACGCCTCCAGGTATGCCCGCAACCGAGGCTCTTCCCGCACCAACAGGGCAAACTCCCCCAGCCCATGCGGCTTCATCCGCCGGTAGAGGTCGGCGACCAGCAGTTGAACCCACTCCGGCGGAGCCGCTTCCACCATCCAGCGGAAGGCATTTAACCCCTGTCGTGCGTCCTCGGCCCGCAAGGTGAGTCCCATCGTGAGGGCGTAGCGGGCCGAAGGCTCCTCGGGGAAAGGTCGGCTGGACTGCCCCTCCAGAATCTCCGCGAGTTCGGGCAGTACCTCGTAAACCTGCCCAAAAGCCTCGAGTTCTGCTGCTGCTGCCTCTCCTACCACGGGCGCGATATTCAACCCGGCCTTGAGCAAGGCGGAGGCCATCTCCCAGCTACGCGGGCTAGGCCAGGCCGGACGCCTGGAGTCCATCAGGTGCAGCAGGACGGGTCGAAAGGCCAGAAAAGCCAGAATACGCTCGTGAATCCCAGCCCGAAGACCATAATCCTTGAAGCTCTCGAAGTCCGGGGCCACCTCGAGGTGAATGAAGCGATTGGCCAACGGTGCTGGCATATCAAACACCGCAGCGCGGTCTTCCTTACGGTTGCCTGCGGCCCAGACAAACCACCCCTCGGGCAACTCGTAAGAGCCTACCTTCCGATCCAGGATGAGTTGTTGTGCCATGCCCTGCATGGTGGGAGGGGCCATATTCAACTCGTCCAGGAAAAAGATTCCTTGGCCCTCCTGGGGCAAGAACTCCGGTGGATACCACCTCGAGACCCCATCCAGCGGCACCGGCAGCCCGCGCAGGTCGGTGGGGGCCAGTTGCGAAAGCCGCACATCAATAAATCCAATGCCATACTTGCGAGCGGTCTGGGCCACAATCGAAGACTTTCCCACCCCCGGCGGTCCCCACAGCATGGTGGAGATTTTCAAACGATGCTCAATCAGACCCGACAGGTATTTAGCTAGCTCGGTTGGGCTCACGCGCTCAGTCTGGGTTATACACGGGTGAACTTTGTGGGCAATTTGACATTTGGTCTCGGTTAAATTTCCACCGGGGATTCGCTGCACAAGCGCTCACAATGGAGGTGTACGATTTCGGTTCAGCAAGATCTGCATCTGGGCCTGCAGTAGAGGTTGTCCCCGGGCAATGTCTGCTGGCACAGTTTGTTAAGGGGCTCTGGATGGCAACAAGGAGGGGGTTCGGTTTACTTCCCTCCGTGGCGTGAATTCAGTGCGACCGGGCCGCGGCGTTCCGAACCATACCGGGGACCATGGCCCTGGGCAGCAGCCTGGGGGCCAGGGCCTGGAGCTGGTTTACGAAACCTGGAATAACCAGTTGCTGGCCGCGCATCAGGGCTTTGTAACCCGCCTGGGCCACCTTGTCGGGGCTGGTGGGCGGGTTGAGTGGATTGGTTAGCAGTCTGGAGCCAGCCATCTCGGCGCGGCTCTGGAAACCGGTGGCCACCGGGCCTGGGCAGAGCGCGGTGACGCTGACTCCGCTGCCTTTGAGTTCTTCACGGATGGCCTCGGAAAAGGAGAGTACATAGGCCTTGGTGGCATAGTAGACCGACATCAGAGGCCCTGGCATAAAAGCTGCGGTACTGGCCACATTCAGCACATAGCCCCGCCTGCGCTCCATCATGGCGGGCAAAAAGCGGTGGGTAAGCTCGGTCAGGGTGGTGATGTTGAGCTGGATCATCTGGGTCTGTTTGGCGAGGTCAGATCTGGCAAACTCACCAAAATCGGCAAAGCCTGCGTTGTTCACCAGCACATCCACCGTCAGGCCCAGCTCCAGTACTTTTTGCTGCAACCGTGCAGGGCCCTGGGGGTCGGACAAGTCCAGCGCAATGGGGAAGGCCTGGAGGTGGTGTTGGGTGCGCAAGGTATGGGCCAGCTCTTGGAGCCTGGGCTCGGTGCGGGCCACCAGAACCAGGTGGAAGCCGTAGGTTGCAAAGACCCTGGCCAGTTCTTCGCCAATGCCACTCGAGGCACCGGTGATGAGAGCAACGTTTCCCTGGGTAGACATGCTTCCTCCTATCGGTTTTGCACTCCGCTAAAAAGCGCGGTCAGGGCGGCTTGCAGGTCGGACTCGAATTCCAATTTCAACAGGTGCAGCGGTGCTTCTTGCAAGACCTCGAGCACGATAGGGGATGCATCGGTCATCTGCTGTATACCCGCAATCAGGGCCTGGGTATAGGCCAGTACCTTGATGCCCATACCGCGTTTCAGGCCCAGATGCTGCTCTAACAGAGCCGCGATGGGGGCTGCCCGGTGCAGTAGCCAGGTCTTGTAGGCCCGGGCCTTGGCCGGGGTAATGTTGTGCTCCAGAATGCTCTCCAGGAGCGGGAACAATCGGGCCAACGGGGGGCGCTGGGCCAGGCTCTGCGCAATCAGACCGGCCAGCTTTCTGGCCTTCCAACTGCCCTGGGAAAGCTCTTCCTCGAGGTAGTCGAGCCAGTCCCCCAGCAGGCGTTCGAACAGCGTCAGGAACAGGGCCTCCTTGGTCGGAAAGTAGAGGTACAGCGTTCCCTTAGCCAGGCCCAGGCGTGCTGCCAGCGCATGCATGGTGAAGTTGGGGTAGGCGGTCTCCTGCCACATTTCCAGCGTTGCGGTCAGGATGCTCCCCCAGCGGGCCTGTTTGTCTTCTGGGTTGCGGGCGCGCAGTTTGCTGACCACAAGTCGGATAATAAATGACTTTGGGTCATTTGTCCAGGTGTTTACCGAACGCAGATCGGCCAGCCACGAGAACTAGGGCTTGTACCAGGTGGAAAAGGGGTTCTCCACTAGACTGGCATTCAGATACCGTGGGTCGTGGGTCACTTCCTCACCGACCCAGTCGGGCAGTTCCAGTGGATGGTCAGGAGACTCGAGTTCGACCTCCGCTACCACCAGACCCTGGTTCTCCCCGGCGAATTCGTCTACCTCCCAGACCCGTCCGTGAACCTCGATCCGGTAGCGGGTCTTCTCAATCAGGGGGCGGAGGCAGAGCTGGTCGAGCAGTTCGCTGGCATCGGTCGGCGGGATGGGGTACTCGTACTCGAGGCGCGTAATCCCTTCCGCCATGCCCTTGATGGTCAGGTAGCCCATCTCGCCCGCGACGCGCACCCGCACCGTGCGGGCTTTATCGGTGCTCAGATAGCCCTGGCGGTAGACCATGCCGACGGCTCCCTTTTTCCAGTCCGATGGCCTGACCAGAAATTTGCGCTCGGTTTCGGTGCCCATGCCTGATTGTATAGACTTCTGGCAGGTCTCGTGGATAGCTACCTCAGAAACGATCACTCTGGTGGCTGGTCCGGGCACTGGCCCTGGGTTCTGACCTACTGCACCCTCAGGGTGTGCTGCAACGAGTTGTAGCCTGTGGTGGCCTCCCAGACATTCTGATTGGCCAGCCGGATGGCGTACTCGGGACGGCTGGCCAGGCTGGGGGCCGGGTCGGGCAGGTGGAGCAGCACCTCATACTCTCCAGCAGGGAGATCTCCGGGCAGAATGGCGTCGAGGATCAGGGCCTGGGTTTTGTCCGGCTCCCAGAGTCGGGGGTCGGTGTTGATGGGGAATCGAAAAACCTGGCCGCTGGCTCGACTGCGCAAGATAATCTGCACGTGGCGGGGCCTGATGGGGTTGGCGAAGCCATCGTTGGCAATCTCGAGGCCCAGCTTGAAACTGCCGCCTCGGCTGAGTTGCTCAGGAATAATTGCCCGCACCAGACGGAACCGGTACCCCAGGCGGCGGGCGATCTCGTTGAAGCAGCCCTCGCTCCTCCAGCGATCCAGCACCGGTTCGTACCAGGTGCCGCTAATAACCTGCCAGTTGAAGCGGCGCAACTCGGCCAGGGCCACCGAACAGGACTGGCGGGCCTGCCCAAAGTTCACCTGGCAGGTCTCGCCGGCCACCGGCACAAAACGGGTGATCCGATCCAGATAGGCTTTTTGCCGATCCCACTGGTTCCAGCTATAGGTTCCGGCGTCGTTGTCGCCCGCCAGGAAGCAGTCGTTGTGGTGGCCGATGCGGGCCTGGTTGCTACCGTTGAAGGCCTGGCTGGCGGCCAGGGGCTGGGGAAAGAGCCGCTCGATATCCTCGAGGTAGCGCAGTTGCAGCGGGATGCTCTGGGGCAGCGCGGCCAGCAAGGCCCGGACGATGCGGTCTTCGCTTTCGGGCCGGTCGAGATTGTTGCTCGAGTGGTGCCACTCCCCCCAGTGCCCAATAAATCCAGCCTGCATGGTCAGGATGATGTCCTGGAAGTCGTGCCAGAGGGGCCGGAGCTGCTCGATGTGTTGCAGAACCCGATCCAGCGGGGCATCCTCGAGGCCAGCCTTGCCAGGAAAGGCGTAATAGTGCCGAATAATCAGCTTCACCCCCGCTTGCCGGGCGTTCTCGAGGCGGCTGCGGAGGTGATCGAGATAGCTCTGGGGGATCGTGCTGTGGCGGTACTCATACAGGCTAACGTAGACGAAAACCACACTGGCCGGCAGGTTGAACCACCCTCCCGAACGCACCAGGCGGTAGTCGTTGTACTCCTGCAACTGAAACGCAACGTGAAAACCCCGCTCGGGGTTGAGAAAGTTCTCGTTGGAACCCTGATAGGCCACGGTTCTGCCACTCAGGGGGGGCAGCACCGGCACACTGCCTCCGGTGCCTGGAGGGGTCAGTGTGAGCGGGAAATCGCCACATCCTGGCAGTAGCAGCCCGGCTGCCAGTACCATCCAAAGCAAGAGCGGTCTGAAGGGGTGCATCACGGGGTTAGTGTATGGTTCGAGCCCAGGGGCTCGAGGTTAGAAAACCTTAAGCTCCATTAAGGTTTCCATTGAGGATACCGGCAGCCCAGGACAATTTGGGATAACCCCGCTGCCCGACACGCTCGAGGTAACGCCGTAAATAACGGCAGCCGGCTCCCAGTTCAGGCCATTTTTGTTGGGCGATTACCGGCCCGGTTGCGGCAGTTTATCTGCTAGTAATGCCAGGAGTAACCCGTTTTTCATGCAAAACCGGCTCGAGTCTCCTATAACCAGGGGTAAGGTTTAATCAGGACAGCCTATGCGAAACCCAAAACTATCCAGCCTGGTCGCCGTACTGAGTTTTTCGTTTCTGGTCGGTTGTAGTGAGCCCCAGTTGCCGTCTGCCCAGGCCGCGCTGGTTCTCGAGCTTTCCCGGCAGACCACCCTCGATGCAGCGGGTGCCGGGCTGGCGGGCTATTTTTGCCGCCGGGTGATCTGTGCGGGCGACGATAGCCAGAACAACCCGGTACGGGGCCTGCTGGAATTCGACCTCGAGGCCCTGCCCGCAGGCATCACGGGCGACCGGATTGCAGGCGCAACCCTGCGCATCTATCAAGGCGAGTCCAGCACCACCTACGCACAACTGCAAAACCTGATGGTTGAGCATATCCGCGTTGCAAACCTGCTCGACACCACCGCTTTCGGCGCTCCTACCCTGGAAACCGCCAGCAGCGATGCCCCCGGTGAAGGCTACCTCGAGGTAGACGTCTCGGACGCCCTCAAAAGCGACCTGGCCCAGGGCCGCCCATCCGCCCAGTTTCGCCTGCGCTTTAACAAGCCCACCAATCACGATGACCGGAGCAACCTGGCCCTGTTCAGCGCCGCCGATGGCTACGCCCCGCAGCTCATCCTTCATCTCCGCAGACCCTAGGGCAGTTTCTGGAATGCCGCCGTAAACTGCAACCGGGGCGGCAGTTCGCGCATCGTAAGGGGATGGGATTGATAAGCCAGCTACCCCCAGGAGCCTGTCTTGAATCCTCCCTTTGCCGCAAAAGCCCTGCGTAGCTTTCCACCATT
Source organism: uncultured Meiothermus sp. (assembly GCF_937863175.1). Classification (GTDB taxonomy): domain Bacteria; phylum Deinococcota; class Deinococci; order Deinococcales; family Thermaceae; genus Meiothermus. The sequence continues at coordinate 7,046 of NZ_CALMCQ010000057.1, forward strand.
GGCTATCGCTTAATCGCTTACTGCACCCGCACGGTCTGATTTAGCCTGTTGTAGCCCGTAGAAGCCTCCCAGACATCGGGATTGGCCAGGCGGATGGCGTACTCGGGGCGGGCTGCGATACTCGGGTAGGGGTCGGGGAAGTGCAGCAACACTTCGTAGCTACCCGGTGAAATCCCTGCGGGAAGGGCCTGATCTACCTGGATTGCTTGGGTGCTGCCTGCGAACCAACGGCGGGGATCGGCACTCACGTTCAGGCTGAAGACCTGACGGCTCTGGGGGTTGCGCAGCACTACCCGTACCGGGCGGGGATTGTAGGGCGCGGCCCAGCCGTCGTTGCGCACGGTAAAACTCAGGCGCAGGCGGCCTCCAGTAGCCACCTCGGGCACCACCGACTGGGTGAGCGCCAGGCGGTAGCCCAGCTTTCGGGCAATGGTGTCGTAGATGCCCCACTGGCGCCACCGCTCCACATTGCCAAAGTCGTTGGCGATAAAGCTCCAGTTGAAACGGGCCAGCTCGTCCAGCTGCCCCTGCGGACTCCGGCGGTTGTAGGGGTCGGAACCGGCCTCGGGCACATCGCCGCACATCTCCCCGCCTACGGGCATGTACCGGGTGATGGCAGCCAGAAAATTGCGATCATTGCTACGTTGAGGGTCGTCCCAGGCATACGTTCCCGCATCGCTCTGGTTGACCATAAAGCAGTCGTTGTGGTGTCCTAGGCGGGAGACAATCTGCTGCGTATCGAAGGCCTGTGACTCGCTAAATCCCTGGGGTGCAAACAGGCGCAGGGACTCCACATACCTGAGCTGGATCTTGCGGTCGGAAGGAACCACGCGGGCCAGCGCCATAAAGATGTCGCGTTTGTCCTGATCGGAAAGCCCGCTGTGAGAGTGCCACTCCCCCCAGGCTCCCACAAAGCCAGCCTGCAGGGCGGCCATCACGTCGGCGTTGTCCCGCAATAGCGGAGCGAGCTGTTCGATGTGCTGCAGGATTCGGCTTCTGGGTACGGTGGCGGTTCCACCCCAGACGTACCAGAAGCGCACGGTAGCTTTGATACCGGCCTGGCGCATCTGGCCAAAACGCTCGCGCAACTGGTTGATGTAGGTCTCGGAGATGGCACTGTTCTGGAAGGGTTGCAGGCTGATGTAGGCCTTGATCATGGTGTAGCCGCGCCCCCGGAACCCGGCCAGGTCGAGCCCAGCCAGGCTGCTCGAGCCAATGCCATAGCCAAACTGCACCCCTGGCCGGAAGCCCCGCTCGGGGTTGAGGAATACTTCGTCGGTGGAGGCGTAGGTCACGGTCTTGCCGCTTAGAGGCGTGGGATTGGAACTGCCAGGGGGACTGCTCTGGGTCTGTGTTCCGCAGGCTGCCAATAAAGCCAACAAGACCAGGCTGAGGAACGGGTAGGTAGGGGCAGCGGTACGCAGATTTGGCATAGGAATCACGAGGCAAGGCTATTTTGTGACTTTTGGTGTGACGTTAGTCGCACGTTAAGTAACGTTAAGATATACAACCTATGCCAGCAGGTCTGGTTTATTTGACCTGCTCATATCTATTTGATTAATTTCCCTTAATGCCAACCGTCAAAAACAGGTAACGCTGGGCAGGAATAATCCTGCAACGACAACCTCCATCCGAAAACCGACGCCAGTTCCTATCCCGTTTTTAGACCTGCATTCCACTTGCACGTCCGGCCAATTGTCAGATTCGACACCCCCATATGCTCCGGTGTTGAGGATTGCTCAATTCCGTGTCGGAATCAGATCCAGGGTTTTTTCGTAAACCTCGAGGTACCTGGGGAGTACCACCTCGGGCCGGAAGTGCTGAATGGCCCGCTCGCGGGCGGCCTCGCCCATACTGCGGCGGCGGGGGCGGTTGGAGAGGATTTCCAGGCTGGCCTCGAGCATCCCCTGTACGTCGCCCATCGGACGCAAAAAGCCGGTCTTACCTTCCTCTACGAGTTCGGGTAGCCCACCCACCCGGCTCGCCACCACCGGCACCCCACTGCACATGGCCTCGAGGGCCACCAGCCCAAAGGACTCCTGTTCGGAGGGAAGCAAGAACAGATCGGCCACGCTCATGAACTTTTCGATCGCAGGGGTGGACTCCAAAAACTGCACCCGCCCGGCAATCTCCAGCTCGTCTGCGAGATCCATGCACTCCTGGCGCAGTGGCCCGTCGCCAATCATCAACAGGCGGGCCGGCATCTGCTCGAGGATGCCAGCAAACACCCGCACGGCATCCAGCGGGCGCTTGACCGCGCGAAAATTGGACACGTGCAGCACGATGGCCTCCTCGGGCTGGGCAAAACGGGCCCGATAAGCCGGGTCGCGGTTGGGCTTGAACCGCTCCGGGTCAACCCAGTTGTAGATCACCTCAATCTGGCGGTCTACTCCCATCTTGAGGCGGGCGTCGTGGGCCAGCGAGTTAGAGACCGCCGTCACCGCATCCGAGGTACGTATGGCGTGCTGGGTGGTTCTGGCAAAGGCCGGCTCTTGACCTACCAGGGTGACGTCGGTGCCGTGCAGGGTGGTCACCACCTTGATGTCCAGCCCCATATCGCGGGCCAGAATGGCGCTGGTGGCGTGAGGAATTGCGTAGTGAGCATGCACCAGTTCAATCTTGAAGCGCTCGATCAAATCGGCTATAGAGTTGGCGGTGGTGAGCGGGGTGAGCGGTTCTTGGAACAAGGGGTAGTCGGCGCTCAAAATCTGGTGAAAGTGCAGCGAACCGCTTTTGAGGGGCTTGTTGATCAGGCCCAGCCACCGGGCCACGCTCTGTTTTGAAGCTTTAAAAATGCGCCCCAGCCTGCCAACGGGCTCCTGCCCCATCGAGTACTGGTCGCGGCTCAAGCCAAGTTGGTTAAGCCTTTCCTCGGTCAGGCGAAAAGGCCGCTCGGAAGCGACCACATGCACCCTGTGCCCCAACCCTGCCAGGGCCAGGGCCAGCTCGGTGGCCACCACCCCCGAACCTCCTGCACTGGAATGGCAAAGAATCGCGATATTCATGCAACCTCCCTTTCAAGCGGTTTCAAGATCAGGATGGCTGTGTGCCCTCCAAAGCAGTGTCTCCATACTGAGCGTGCCAGGTCAGCCCAGCTTCATAGGATGGGATCGCCTCCAGGGGTGAGTTCAGGCTAAAGCTCGGAGGTGAGAAATTGGCTAAAGCCCGGTTCAAGAAAACCTAAAGGCTTGCTTTCATGAAACGGGCCCAATCTGACCTGTGGGCTACGATGAAAGACCAATGGCTCCCTCTTTATCGGAGAGGAAATTTATCGTAGCGGTCTTGCTTCGACACCACTAATTCGCAAATTACCTCGTCGCTATTGCATAATTTGCTACATATACGTGTAGAATTGGCGTAGTGGTCAAATATATCGGCTCCAAACGCGCGCTTTTGCCCTGGATTACCGGGGTAGTGGAGCAGATTAATGCCATAAATCCTCTCCGAGATGCGGTGGATCTGTTTTCAGGTAGTGCCAGGGTCGGCCATGCGCTGAAGAAGTTGGGGCTCTTTGTTACCTCCAACGACCTCCATACCTATGCCCTGGTTCTGGCCCAGACGCTGGTACAGGCCGATAGGGTGCAGTATCCGCCCGAGCGCATCCAGCCCATGCTGGAGCGGCTACTCCGGCTCAGGGGCAAGACCGGCTGGTTTACCCGCACCTACTGCCAGGAGTCGCGTTTTATCCAGCCCCACAACGGCACCAGAATTGAGGCCATCCGGGCCAGAATCGAGCCGGAGGCGGCTGGCGACGAAATCCTGAGGGCCATTCTGCTTTTCAGCCTGATAATCGCCGCCGACAAAGTAGACTCCACCACCGGCATCCAGATGGCCTACCTCAAGCGCTGGGCTCCGCGTTCTTATGGCGAACTCAGGCTGGAATACCCTCCCCTGTTGCCAGGCCAGGGGACGGCCCTCCAGGCCGATGCCCTCGAGGTTGCTTCGGGGTTGCAAGCCGACCTCTTCTACCTCGACCCCCCCTACAACCAGCACTCCTATCTGGGCAACTATCACCTCTGGGAAACCCTGGTTCGCTGGGACAACCCCCAGACTTACGGCGTGGCTCGCAAACGCACCGAGGTGCAGAGCCGCAAAAGCCCCTTCAACTCCAGGCGCGAGGCCAGAGGCGCGATGGAAAAACTGCTTGGGAGCCTTCAGGCCAAACACCTGGTGATGTCGTTCAATAACGAAGGTTTTTTCAGCACCAAAGAAATCGAGAGCATGCTAAAGGAGTGGGGCTACGTGGTGCGGATGAGCCAGACCCACCGCCGCTACGTGGGGGCCCGCATCGGCATCTACAACCCCCAGGGTCAGAAAGTGGGGCGGGTCTCCCACACCGAAAACCAGGAGTATCTGTTTGTGGCCACCCACTGCAAAAAGGTCTACCAGGTTTTGCGCTCGAGGGGGATGAGGCGGCTGGCCAGCTAGGGTCTGGGGTACAGGGCCAGCCCGCTCACCACCGGACGTATCCCGAGGCCGTGGCTGGCAGGGTTTCGCAACTGGCCGCGCACCCATAGCTGGGCCGAGCTGCCGCCGTCCATGCGGATGGCCCCCCAGAGACCTTTTCCGTGCAGGACTCGAGCCAGCGCCTCAGGCCGGGTTGGCTCGGTCACGATGAAGTGCAGAGCCCCTTCCTGTGACCAGGCCACTACCGATTGCGCAGCCGTTGCTGTGATGGGGGCGCGGTCGCGGAAAGGCTCGGCGTCGGGGTCGAAGACATTGGAGCCGCTTTGAATGAGCAGCGGGCCGGCCTCGAGGGCATAACTGACGGGGGGTTCCATGGTCCCGTAAAACCTGAGCGTCTCGCCGGTGCGGGCGATGGGCTCTTCGGCAGGAAAAGTGAGCGCCCATAATCCCTCGAGAAGCTGGTGGGGCGCGGGGTGGGTGGCGATGATCTGATCGCCCTGCACGATATGCACATGCTCTCCCACCCGTCCCACCGGCCCCGCCAGGGTGTGGGCGGTATACCTGGCCCGGGCCAGGTTGACCCCTACCCGGATGCTGCGGCCATCCATGAGCTGCACCGAGGCCACAAACCGGGGACGTCCGGCAAAAACGTTTGCATCTTGCCAGAACAGCGTGCTGCGCCCAAAAGGGGGGTTGAGGGCCACCCCTCCACGAACCCACAGGCCGATGGGGGTTCCGGTGGGGCCATCAAAATAACCCCCGTTTAGCAAAGCCAGGGCTCCAGGGGCCATCTGGGGCAGGATTCTGCGTTCCCCGGGACGGCCCACCGGCTCCATGCGCCAGCTGCCAGGGTCGGCTGCTAGCCAGAACATCCTCACCGGCTCGGGTGTCCAGGCCCACAGCTCGCGGTAGCGAAAACCCGGCTGTACCGACTCTTCGAGTTCGGGCAGCAGGTAGAAAACATCCAGCGCGTGGCGGGCGGGGTTGCTCAGTTGCAGGGTGCGGTAGCGGTAAAGACGCTCAGGCGGCGCCTGGATGGTGATCTGGGTGGATTGTGGTTCAAACTGCCACTCAAACCCCACCCCTGCCGGGGGCGTCAGGGCCTCGAGGCCCGGCAGGAAGTAGGGAAGACTCAGCTGCAGCGTCCCCGGAAAAGGGCTGAGTTCAGTCTGGGGCAGGCTGGCGGGGTCGCTGCCTTCGGGCAGATCCAGCACCAGGCGCAGACGCCCCTGTCCAGAGGAAAACCGCACCCCGGCTTCGGGAGCCGTTACCAGGCCCACCGCCCGCACGACCTCGAGGGAAAGCTGGTTTCCCTGGGGCGGGGGCAGGCTGGCTGCCAGGGGCGGTATCCAGCCGAGGCCCTCGACATAGGTGAACTCGAGGCCATCCTTCCTGAAGGTTATGGCCCCACTCTCCCGCGCCACTTCCAGGCCCAGCCTGCCTGCGGGAATCATGGTCGTACTGCCCCCCAGTGCTGGGGTTGCCTGCGCCCAGGCCATGATCGCAAAAATACTCAGGGCAGCCCAGCGAGGCAGCATACTCCCACTCCATGGCATAACTGCTTTAAACTACTGGGTATAGGCCAAAGCGTTGTTGAAGATTGTGTTAGAGCCAGTCCTGCTCTGGACACACAAACATATCATCCAGCCGCTTTAGCCTGGCCGCCAGTAGCGGCACCTTATCCAGCTCGTAATTGAAAAAGTAGCGGGCTGCCTCCAGCTTCCCCTGGTAAAAAGGCCCCTCTTTACCCAGCGATTTTTGCGCCTGCTGCAACCACTGCCAGGCCAGCGTCACCGTGCCAAAGAGCTCGAGGTAGGCAAACGAGTTGGCAAAGGCCCGTTCTACCGCTCCCTCGGCTGCCCGGCCCAGCAGAGCCCTGGTTACATCCGTTGTAGCCTGTAGCGATTCTGCAAGCTGCTCGGCGTACCCCTGCAACGCTGTTTGTGTGCGGGCTTCGGCGATGGTCTTCTGAACCTCGCCCGCCCAGAGCTCGAACCCCGCCCCGCCCTGCATCCCCACCTTGCGCCCCAGCAGGTCCAGGGCCTGGATGCCATTGGTGCCCTCGTGGATAGCGTTCAGGCGGTTGTCGCGGTAGAACTGCTCGACGTTGTACTCGCGGGTGTAGCCATAACCCCCGTGTACCTGTATGGCCAGCTCGTTGGCTTTCAGACCCAACTCGCTCGACCAGCCCTTCACCACCGGGGTCAGTATTTCCAGCAGCAGGTTGGCCTGCTCGGCAGCCTGGGGGGTGGAAGCGGTTCGCTCTTCGTCCACCAGCCGCGCCGCATACAGGCACAGGTGTAAAGAGCCTTCGGCATAGGCTTTCTGCATTAGCAACATGCGCCGAACGTCGGGGTGCTGGATGATGGGGACTGCCGGGCTGGTGGGGTTTTTGTCGCCCAGGCGGCGGCCCTGGGTGCGCTCGCGGGCATACTCCAGCGCGTGCAGATAGCCGGTGTAGGCCAGGGCCATGGCCCCCATCCCCACCCCAATGCGGGCCTCGTTCATCATGGTGAACATATAGGAAAGCCCCTGGTGCGGCTCACCTACCAGCTCACCCACGGCATCCTCGAGGCTCAGCAAACAGTTGGGAATGCCCGCATAGCCCATCTTGTGGTTCAGCCCCGCCATCTTCACCCCGTTGGGCTCTCCCAGGCTGCCGTCGGGCTCGACCCGGTACTTGGGCACGATGAAGAGCGAGATCCCCTTCACTCCCAGCGGCCCGCCGGGAATCTTGGCCAGCACCAGGTGCACGATGTTCTGCGAGACCTCGTGATCCCCCCCGGAAATCCACATCTTGGAGCCGTTGAGCCGGTAGGTGCCATCGGGCTGGGGCTCGGCCCGGGTCAGAATATCGGTCAGCGAAGAACCGGCATGGGGCTCGGAAAGGCACATGGTGCCAAAGTAGCGGCCCTCTAACTGGGGAATCAGATACTTCTTCTGCTGGGCCTGCGAGCCATACTTACGCAGCACATTGGCATTGCCTGCGGTGAGCAGAGCAAAGCTGGTGGTGGCGATGTTAGCGGCCTTGAAAAAGGCTCCGCAGGCAGTTGAAATCACGTAGGGTAGCTGGATGCCGCCCAGCTCGTAGTCGTGGGTAGCGGCAAACAGACCCGCTTTGCGGTACTCCTCCAGCGCAGCCTTCACTTCGGGGATGGTGTGGACTTTTTCCCCGTCGAACCAGGGCTCCTCCTGGTCTCCTTTCTTGTTGTGGGTAGCGAAGTGTTCGGCAGCAATCCTGGTGGCCACATCGAGAATGTCCTTGAAAGTTTCGCGGCTGTGGTCGCGGTAGCGTTCGCGCCGGGTGAGGGCCTCGACATCCAGTACTTCGTACAGCAGGAATTCGAGGTCGCGCCTCGAGATCAGCTTGTCCATCGCAGGATAATTCTACCCTGCCGTGGGCATCTGAAATAGTGCAGGACTCGAAAGTCCCTGGCCAGCTTCGAGGGCTTGATTCGGTATCTTCATTTTGGAACGGCACAGATCATTCGAAATTGGCCGCAAGTCTCAAGTCGCAGGTCTCGGGTCGAGGGTCGAGCGCTTCACCTCGAGTCTTTCAGCACTCGCCGCAGATTCAGTTTTTAAGCTTATGGCCTTCGACTCTGACACCCGACTCTCGACTCTCGACTCTTCTTCCTCCACCTGCACATGGCAAAGACTTTCTTTCCAGACCGCTCAGGGTTTAACCCTTCGCAACACCCCAACCGCATCAATCAGCAGCCGCACGCTGTCCTCCATATGGCCGGTCGAGCCCAGCGACAGGATGACAACGACTTTGCTCTGGGAGTCCAGAACCAGCAGGGTGCCCAGAATGCCCAGGTGGCCGATCATGTCGGGGTAGCGCAGCAGGGGAAAGAAGTCGGCGAACTTGAGGCGCATCATACCCCGCCCGTAGCGGATGACCCGCTCGAAGCGGTTGAGCGGCTGGGAGAGGTACAGGAGGGTGTCCGGCCCGATCAGCCTCCCCTCCATCAGGGCCTGGCCAAATTTCAGCAGGTCGTCGGTGGTGCTGGCGACCCCTCCTCCGGCCCAGTCCACGGTAAGGGCGGGCGACTGGCTAAGGTCTGCGCTGTTGATCCAGACCGGGCTTAGCCTGGCGGTGGGCTGATTGGGCTGGGTGCGAAAGGGGAAGTAACTGTGCTCCATGCCCAGCGGCCCGAAGATGCGCTGGTGCACCACCTCTTCAAACGGCTGGCTGTAGATGGCCTCGAGCACCAGGCCCAGCAAGACAAAGCCCGAGTCGGAGTAGTGGAAGCCCTGGCCGGGGGGAAACCGCGTTTTCTGGCTGGCCCTGGTCACTTCCAGCAATTCCTGCGGCGTCCAGCTCTTTTGTGGCTCTAATGCTGCCTGTTCCATCAAGCGCTTGCCGCCCTGCACCGGGTCGGAAAAGTAGTCGGCGATGCCCGAGGTATGCATCAGCAGATGCTCGAGCCTCACCTCGTCCCGGTAGTCCACACCGTCCACCACAAAGAGGTGCTCGAGGGTCTCGTGGGGCAACAAATCCACCACTCTGGAGTCCCAGCGCAGTCTGCCCTGCTCAACCAGTTGGGCAGTCAGCACGGTGGTGAAGAGTTTGCCCACGCTGGCCACATGAAACGGTTGCTCCGCCGAGGCGCCAAAATGCCCGGAAAACTGGGGGCTGGAAACCAGCATCTGGGCCTGGGCCAACCGGGGTGATTTTCTTTGCACGGCCTGCACGCGCCTATGTAGGGCCTCTCGAGCCTGGGCAGCCGTCATCGGACGCGCAAACGACCAGACCAGGCCTCCAGCAACCAGCACCACTCCCAAGCCCAACAGACCCCAGATCGGAACATTCTCGAGCATCATATTCCTAATAGTAATATGTGGCGTTCAAAAAAGCTATACTTAGGGCAGGTGACCTGTGGATTTTAGCGTTCTGGGCTTACTGATGTTGTTCCCCCACAGCCTCTACGACCTCAAGCAGTCCTTCTCACGCAGCCTGAGCCTGTTTTATAGCTCGAGCCTGGGCAGCCTCCAGGTCTCGGTCAGGAAGCTCCTGAAGCGGGGTCTGATTGAAGTTCACCAGCGCAGCCAGCAGGGCCGCGCCAAGGTCACCTACCGCATCACCGAGGCAGGCCGGGCCTACTTCATGAGCCAGTTCACCGCCCCCATCCCGGCAGGGAGGCTCGAGGAGACCGTGCTGGCCCGCTTTCACTTTCTGGGTCTGATAGAGCAGGAAAAAAGGATCGAGGTGCTGCGCTTCTTAATCGCCGCCATCGAGGCTTCGCTGTCCGAGTTGCAAACCCTTAAGGCCAGCCTGGACGAGCTAGCCATTCCCCCCGAGTGGCAGGAGGTCGCGCACTACCAGATGGCCACCGCCGACTACGGCATCCAGGCCCACCAGACCGGGCTGGCCTGGTTCAAGAAGCAGCTAAAGCGGGAGGTTGGGCTGCTGGGCTCGAGTGGACGGCTAAAGGCCCCGCCTTAGCCTTCGTTTTTCAGCTTAGAGCCCAATTCCCTATTGGAATAACACTTTTCCGGGACGGTCTAGTCTTTAGCTTTGAGCTTTCAGCTGCTTATACCAGAAGTCTGTTGGGACTTTGCGATACCGGTTTCAACGCACCACCGTCCCGGCCCCCGCTAGCGCAGCTGAGATTGGGTTCTCTATCCGTGCATCGCCAAACACCACCCGGCCCACGCCCCCCTGCACGGCTTCTACTGCGCCCAACACCTTTTTTTTCATCCGGCCCTGGGCCACGCTCATGTACTGGGGGTCGTTCACTCTGGCGGCGGGAATCTCGCGGATCAGGCTCGACTCATCGGGAAAGTTTGCCAGCAGGCCGGGAATGTTGGAGAGCAGCAGCAGGGCTTGGGCCTTCATGGCGGTTGCCAGCAGGGCCGCTGCAGTGTCGCCGTCGGTGTTGATGGCATCGCCCTCGTAGCTGACGGCGGGTGGAGTGAGCACCGGAAGATAGCCCGCGTCCATCAAAGTCGCGAGCAGCGCGGTGTTGACCTTCTCAACTGAGCCTGTGTAATCACCTCGATGAATCTTGATCTTGCCGTTTTCAACATACTTCACCGCGTCCTTGCGCTTGCCTTCAAAAATACGCCCATCCAGCCCGCTCAGGCCCACCGCGTTCACGCCCTCCTTCTGCAAAAGCTCTACGATGCGCTTATTCACCAGGCCGCAGTAGACCATCTCGAAAATTTCCAGGGTCTTGCGGTCGGTCAGGCGGCTGGTCAGGCCGCCGGGGTGGGTCAGGAACTGCGGGGGGTGGCCCAGGGCTTGGGCAATCTGGTTGGTCTCGCTACTGCCACCGTGGACAATAATTAGCTTCTGACCCGACTTCCATAGCGCCGCCGCATCTTTGGCTACCGCCGGGTAGTTGATGCCTTCGGAGCCGCCCACTTTGACCACAATCATCTGCAAACCGCCTTTATGGGTGCAGGCCGGTGAACTCAAGCCCCAGTGTCTCAGCCCAGCCCATCCGAACATTCAGGCTCTGGATAGCGTGCCCGGCCGTGCCCTTGACCAGGTTGTCAATGGCCGAGATCACCACCAGCCGCCCGGTCTCTTCTTCCAGCTCGAAGCCTATGTCGCAGTAGTTGGTACCCTCGACCACCTTGGGGTCGGGGTAGCGGTGGATACCCTTTTTGAGCTTCACCAGCCGGATAAATGGCTCCGCGCCATAAACTTTGCGATAAGCGCCCCAGACCTCTTTCTCGCTCAAGCCCGGGCGCAAAAAGGTCTGGGCGGTCATCAGGATGCCCCGCACCCGGTCGGTAGCAACGGCACTCAGGTAGACCTCGGGGTGGCCGGGCAGGTTCTCGCGGACTTCGGCGGTGTGGCGGTGTCCGGTGGGCTTGTAGGCCCTTATGCTGCCCGCGCGCTCGGGGTGATGCGAAGCCAGGCTGGGCTCGGCCCCGGCTGCGCTGGTAGAGATCATCAGGGTGACAAAGATCGGCCCGGGGGCCAGAAGGCCCTCCTGGAGCAGAGGATACAGGCCCAGGATGGTCGCGGTGGCGTTGCAGCCACAACACGCAATGCGGTTGGCGGTCTTGAGGGAGTCTCGGTAAAGCTCGGGGCTGCCGTAGACCCACTGGCCTACCAGGTCGGGGCGGGGGTGGTCTTCGCGGTAATACTTCTTGTACCAGTCCAGGTTTTTCAGGCGGAAGTCGGCCGACAGGTCCAGGATGATGGGGGCCAGCGTCTGGTATTTTTCAATCTCCCTGGCCGCTACGCCGTGGGGCATCGAGAGCACCAGGATGTCGCACGGTTCCAGACTCGCCGGGTCTACGAACTTCAGGCTGGTGCGGCCCCGCAGGCTGGGGTGAACCAGCGTCACCGGGTCGCCCACCAGCCGGCGCGAGGTGACCTGTTTGACTTCCAGGTAAGGGTGTCCCAAAGCCAGCCGCAGAAACTCGCCCCCGGCATAGCCGGAGCCCCCCACAATCGAAACAGTCTGCTTCTCGCTCATACCCCTAACGGCCTAGAATACCCGATAAGCACAGCTATGAAAACCGGCGGATTCTCCCACGTAATCGGCTTCGACGACTTCCCGTTCGAGCCCGGCCACCGGGGTAATGTGAAAATAGTGGGCGCGGTGTACGCTGGGCTGCGCCTGGAGGGCGTTATAAGCGCACATGTTCGGCGGGACGGGCGCAACAGCACCCAGGTGCTCACCCGGTTAGTTCGGCACTGCAAGTTCTACCCAGGCCTTCAACTGGTGATGCTCCAGGGAATTGCGCTGGGTGGGTTCAACGTGGTGGACATCCACGCACTTTCTGAAGCCCTGGCCCTGCCGGTGCTGGTGGTCTCGCGCCGCAGACCCGACCTGAAGGCCATCCAGGCTGCTCTTGGCAAGGTGCGGGGTGGCAGACCGAAGTGGGCGCTAGTCCAGAAAGCTGGTGATATTGAGCCCGTGGCCGGGGTCTGGGTTCAGCGCTGTGGGCTAACCCTGCGGCAGGCCGAGCAGACCATCCAGCGCTTCGCGGTGCACTCCAACATCCCCGAGCCTTTGCGGACAGCCCACCTGATCGCAAGCGGCGTCGCCACCGGCCAGAGCCGGGCCAGACCGTAATAAGATTTTGACCCAGCAGTTTTTGCCTCCCTCCCCTTCTTTGGACGCCAGGTGTTCCGCAATGATACCGTCACTCACCCTAACCAGCGCACCAGGGGGCATATCCAAGAGGGTAGAGGCAGCGAACAGCGAGGGTTCCCGACAATCCTTAGGGGGTAGTCTTTGGCCATCGAAAGTCTTATAGCAGCACTGGCAAGCCATCATTCCCCCATCTGACACTAACACCGTGGCGATATTTAGAAGAGCTTGGGCTGAGGGTTCGCTTCGGCCTGCAGCAATTCGGCCTCGGTCTGGGTCGAGCCGTCTTTGCGAATGTGAAGAATTCTCTCTGGCCAGGCAGGGTTTTCCAGAGTCAGCGCCCGCACAACGAGCAGCCTGCGGTGGCAGTGGCTGGGGTCTTCCTCGCTGCACACGATGGCCGTGCGTCGCTGGTTGACCTCGGATAGAAGGCGCATTACTCCCTCTCGAAATGCTTTGGTCTGGGCCATCTTAACGTAGTCGGGTCGGCCCAGAGCATCGTAGAGTTCGGGCTCCTTAGGGCGGCCACCAAGCGCTGGCAACCACAGGTAAGCCATGCCATGCTCGGCCAGAAGCTCACCCAGGCTCTGCTTGCGAAAGTGTGGCGAGTAGCGCGAGAATGGCTGCGAGCGAACGTCTACCACCAGCTCAATAGCGTGTTGCTTGAGCAGCGACACGAACTTTTCG
>NZ_CALMCQ010000058.1 GCF_937863175.1 uncultured Meiothermus sp.
TTACTACCCTGCCCAACGTCCACAATAAGCCATGCGGCAGTGTACCACGTCACAAGTTTGGATCATGACTTGAACACCCTTCCACGGGAGATCGGGGGCAGGTATCTCAGGGTGACCGGAAAAATCCACATGGCTTTCGGCCTCAGGCGGTTTGCGGTTTGCCCCTGACTACAAGCAGGGAGCACCCATCGCAATTATTGAGCATTCGATAGGCCCGATCAAAGGTTATGATGACATGAATCGCCGCCTTCGGCGAGGGAAGTATGCCCAACGAAACCCTGTACGTTCAAGTTCCGGCCACCCTGGCCAATCTTGGTTCCGGCTTTGATGCCCTGGGGGTCGCACTCGATTTGTATCTCGAGGTCAGCGCCTCGCTGGCTTCCACCGACCAGCTACACTACACCGGCCAGGGCCAGGTGCCCAATACCCCCGACAACCTGATCCACCTGGGCTACCGTGCCGCCTGGCAAGCCCTGGACGAACCCAGCCCACCCACCATCGCCATCCAGGCCTACAATCCCATCCCGCTGGCTCGAGGGATGGGCAGCAGTTCGGCGGCTCTGGTAGCCGGGGCTGCTCTTGCAGATGCCCTATCGGGCTGGCAGTTGGGCCAGGACGGGGTATTTCGGGTGACAGCCGCACTGGAAGGCCATCCCGACAACGTGGCTCCTGCGGTGTATGGGGGCTTTGTAGCGGCCCTGGCCGACCCACCCCTGGCCCTGTCGCTGCCCGCACCGGAAGGGCTGCTCTTTGTGCTGGGCGTACCCGCCTATGAGGTTCCAACCCCGCTGGCCAGAACCGCTCTACCCGAAACCATTCCATATGCCGATGCGGTCTTTAACCTGGCCCGCAGTGCGCTCTGGCCGGCTGCGCTTTATTCGGGGCGTTTTGAGGCCTTGCGCGAAGCGGCTCGAGATCGCCTGCACCAGCCCTACCGCGCCCATCTAATGCCAGGTATTGAACCAGCCCTCGAGCAGGTTTATGCTGCCGGTGCGCTGGCCGCCTTTGTGGGGGGTGCAGGCCCTACACTGGCTGCACTGGCCGATGCCAGCCATATCGAAACCATACGTACTGCCATGCGAGACTATGTGGGTCAGGGGTCAACCCTGGTACTGGGGCTGGGGGAGGGTCTTAGGTGGAAGGCAGTTTCAACACCATCCCGATGAGCGACGTGCTCGAGATGATCCACGCCAACCGTGGAACTGGGGTCTTGCACCTTGATAGCAACCGACTTCCCCTGAACCTGCACTTTGAAGAGGGCGAGGTGGTGGGGGGTGCCATCCTGGACTGGAAAGGTTTTGAAGCCATCTCCACCTTCCCGCTACACCCCGACAAGGGCCGCTTTAAGTTCGAAGCGAACCATGTCCAGGGCGTTCCTTTGATGCCCTTTAAGGCCTTCATGGGCGAGTGGGCCCGCATGAACGACCAGTGGGCCCGCTTTCGCAGCGTTCTGGACTCCCCCAGCCGGGTTTTGGAGACCCCCAGGGCTGTGGAGCCATTTGCGGTCTTTGTGGGTGGCAAAAGCGTTCGCGCTGCCGCCAAGAGCTGGGGCGTTCCGCTCATCATTGCTGCCGAGCGGGCCTGGCGCGGGCTCCGCGAAGGTGACCTGACCAAACTGCGCAAATACGCCTGGTTTGCTTTGCGCATCCGCCACCCTTCGGCACGCCGCACCCAGGCGGGCATCCGCGACCCCAGGGACATGACGGTATTGCTCGATGGCAGCCGCAACCTCGGTCAGCTTGTACACGCCGGTCTTCCCATCGCCCAGGTTCGCAACTACCTGATCCTGCGCATCACCAGCGGAGAACTCGAGGCCCCTGGCAAGGGATGGATGCTGCGCGACCTGCTCTGGGAAGTCGAAGCCGAGTAGAACCCGCATAAAATAGCCGCGGATCGGGAACAGGGGTACGGGGCAGAAGCACCCCAAGCCCTGAGCTACCGGCTATTGGTATACCATGCCCTACAATAGCCTTTGTGAGCGTGGACGCCCCCCGTGACTTCTTTGCCGAGCAGGGCCTCGAGGCCCTTACCGCCCAGGGCTACCAGCGCCAGGCCAGAGCCTCCGCTTTCCCTTTCCTGAAGGCCATTGCGGAGCGGACGCTGGTCTATGACGGGGCCATGGGTACAGAAATCTTCAAATACAGCCTGAGTGACGCCGACTTCGGCGGCGCCCAGTTTAGCGGCTGCCCCGAGGTACTCAACCGCACCCGCCCCGAGGTGATTGCGGCCATCCACCGCAGCTATTTCGAGGCGGGCGCCGACGTGGTAGAGACCAACACTTTTGGCTGCTTGCCGCACGTGCTGGCCGAGTACGGCCTCGAGGCCCAGGCCGAGGATCTGGCCTTGGCAGCCGCTCGAATCGCTCGGCAAGTCGCAGACGAAAAAATGTTTAGCGACGAGGGAAAACCGCGATTTGTGGCCGGGTCGCTGGGGCCGGGAACCAGACTGATTTCGCTGGGGCAGACTGGTTGGAAGGAGTTGTTTGAGTCCTACCGGACAGCCGCACGGGGCCTGGTTCGCGGCGGGGTGGATCTGCTCATCATCGAAACCTGCCAGGACATCTTGCAGGTGCGCTGCTCGGTGCTGGCCTCGAGGCAGGCCATGCAGGACGCAGGGCGCGAAGTTCCACTTCAAGTCCAGGTGACCCTCGAGGCCACCGGCTCCATGCTGGTCGGCACCGACGATGCGGCGGCCCTGACGGTGCTGGAGAGTCTGCCGGTGGATGTGGTGGGGATCAACTGCGCAGTGGGGCCCGACCTGATGGACTCGCATATCCGCTACTTTTGCCAGAACAGCACCCGCTGGGTCTCCTGCCTGCCCAATGCCGGGCTGCCCCGCAACGAGGGCGGGCAGGCCGTGTTTGACCTGACCCCCGCCGAGCTGGCCCGCTGGCAGCTTAAGTTTGTGCAGAAATACGGTCTGAGTGTGGTGGGTGGGTGTTGTGGCACCGGGCCGGAGCATATAAGGGCGCTCAGCCGCGCTGTCGAGGGTCTAGGGTCAGAGGCCAGGGGTCAAAAAAACCCACACTCGACCCTCGACCTTAAGCCCTCGGCTTATGTGGCCAGTCTCTACCAGAGCGTCCCCCTCAGACAGGACACCGGCATCCTGATCGTGGGGGAGCGCACCAACGCCACCGGCAGCAAGAAGTTCCGCGAGCTGCTTTTTGCCGGCGACTTTGACGGGATCAACGAACTGGCCAGTGAACAGGTGGCCGAAGGGGCCCACATCCTGGATGTCTCGGTGGCCTGGACGGGGCGCGACGAGGCCCGGGATATGCGCGAGGTGCTGAAACGCTTCGCCACCCGTGTGCCCATCCCGATCATGATTGACTCAACCCAGGTGGAGGTGATGGAAGAGGCCCTCGAGCACCTGGGCGGGCGGGCCATCCTGAACTCGGTGAACCTGGAAGATGGCCTGCACAAGTTCGACCAGGTAGCGGCCCTGGCCAAACGACACGGGGCGGCGCTGGTGGCCCTCACCATTGACGAAGACCAAGAAGCCGGCATGGCCAAGACGGTGGAGCGCAAGGTGGAAATCGCCCTGCGCATCTACGAGCGCCTGACCCGGCAGCATGGTATCGCGGGTAACTCCATACTGTTCGATCTGCTCACCTTCCCCATCACCCAGGGCGATGAAGACACCCGCAAGCTCGCGCTTTGGACGATCGAGGGCATTGGCAAAGCACGGGAGCTGTTGCCGGAGGTGGGCTTCATCCTGGGCATTTCCAACGTTTCGTTCGGGTTGGCATCGCACGCCAGGGTGGTGCTGAACTCGGTCTTTTTGGACGAGTGCATCCGGGCCGGCCTGACCGCAGCCATCCTGAACGCAGGCAAGATTCTACCCATCAACCGGATCCCCCCGGAGCAGTACCAGCTTGCGCTGGACGTGATCTACGACCGGCGGCAGTTCGGGCCGGACGGCGAGGTTACCCACGACCCCCTGTTTGCGTTTGTGGACTATTTCGCCAAAAACAAAATGGACAAAGCCCTCACCCACGACCCCCTGGCGGGGCTTTCCCTCGAGGATCGCCTCAAAAAACGCATCATTGATGGGCGCAAAGTGGGCCTCGAGGCCGACCTGGAACTGGCGCTGGAGAAGTACAGTCCGGTGGAGGTCATCAACCAGGTGCTCCTGGAAGGCATGAAAGCGGTGGGCGACCTTTTCGGTGCTGGGAAGATGCAACTGCCGTTCGTACTGCAAGCCGCCGAGACCATGAAGACCGCCGTGCGCTATCTGGAGCCCAGGATGGAAAGGC
The DNA here is from genome assembly GCF_937863175.1 of uncultured Meiothermus sp. Classification (GTDB taxonomy): domain Bacteria; phylum Deinococcota; class Deinococci; order Deinococcales; family Thermaceae; genus Meiothermus. The sequence continues at coordinate 4,256 of NZ_CALMCQ010000058.1, forward strand.
TGGAAGGCGTCCACAAGGGCAGTCTGGTGATCGCTACCGTTAAGGGCGATGTGCACGACATCGGCAAAAATCTGGTGGACATTATCCTCTCCAACAATGGCTACAAGGTGGTCAATCTGGGTATCAAGAAGCCCATTGAAGATATTCTGGTTGCGGTCGAAGAACACCGGCCCGACGCGGTGGGGATGAGCGGGCTGCTGGTCAAGAGCACCGTGGTGATGAAGGAGAACCTGGAATACATGGCCAACCGGGGGCTGGGCCTGCCGGTGGTGCTGGGCGGGGCCGCGCTCAACCGGCACTACGTAGAAAACGACCTGCGCCAGACGTATACCTCTGGACAGGTCTATTACGCCTCCGATGCCTTCGATGGCCTGCAACTCATGGAAGAGCTCACCGGCCATGCTCAGCCTCGACTGACCGGCCGTGAGGTTAGCGGGCACCATTACAAAACCGCCTACCAGATTTTGCAGGAGAAGCTGATGACTGGCTCAAACTTCATCCCTTCTAAAATTACCCCCGCTACCCAGATTCCCCAGGCGCCCTTCTGGGGTCGCCGGGTGGTGCCCAGCCGCGAGCTGGAAATTGGCCTGATTTCGCGCTATGTGAACAAGAGCGCCCTCTTCCGGGGCCAGTGGGGTTTTCGCCGTGGCGAGATGACCCAGCCGGAGTACGAGGCCTATCTGGAGCGGCTGGCCGAGCCGATGTTTGAAGACATGGTGCTGCGCGCTATGGGCGAGGGCTGGCTCGAGCCCGCCGTGGTCTATGGCTACTGGCCGGTGGCCTCCGACAAAAACGATCTGATTGTCTTCGATCCAGCCTCTGGGGACGAGCTATTTCACTTCAACTTCCCGCGCCAGATGGGCGCAGGCTCCCGCCATCTGTGCATCTCCGACTTCTTTCGCCCGCGCTTTGCCGAGCCACTGGGCGACGAGTCGCGCTGGTTCCCTGAGGCGGCCTGGAGCAAGGGTGCGCGGGATGTGCTGGGCACACAGGTAGTAACCATGGGCCGAAAGGTCTCGCAGGTAGCCCAGGAACTGTTCCACTCCGACGCCTACCAGGACTATCTATACCTTCACGGTTTCTCGGTCGAGATGGCCGAGGCCCTGGCCGAGTACTGGCACAAGCGCATCCGCCAGCAACTCGACATCGCCCACGACGACGCCACCAGCATGGAAAAACTCTTCCGGCAGGGCTACCAGGGCAGCCGCTACAGTTTCGGCTATCCGGCCTGCCCGCGCCTGGAAGACCAAAAATATCTGCAAGAACTTCTGCAGTGGCAGGAGATCGGGATTGAACTAAGCGAGGAGTTCCAGCTTCACCCCGAACAGTCCACCAGTGCAATTGTGGTACACCACCCGGCAGCCAGGTATTTCAACCTGTGATGCAAGATACGTGATTGCGGGTGCTTTTGCAGGCATCTCGAGGATGCGAAGCAGTCCAGAAACACACCAGAGGCTGGGCATTTGCTGAACCTCTTCCCGGCTTGGCGGCAGGCCGTGACGGGCCTATCCTGCCTGCGACATCCCGCAGCCACCATGATGCTTTGCGAAAGGTCAGAGACCGATTTCTAAAGCTCTGAATCTGACCATCGGCATCGGACGGCAACAGACGACTTTATTGTTGTTTTACAGCAACCCCTCGAGTTGCCGGAGGCCTGCTTCAAGCTGGCTCAGCGTGTCGGCCCGCAGAGTAATATGCCCCACCTTACGTCCAGCACGAACTTCTTTGCCATACCAGTGCAGATGAGCACCCGGCACACCCAGCACCCTGGCAGGGTCGGGCTGGAGGCCGATCAGGTTAAGCATGGCCGCATAGCCACGGGGTGCTGTAGAGCCTAAGGGCAGGCCCAGCACGGCCCGCAGGTGGTTTTCAAACTGACTGGTCTCAGCTCCTTCTATGGTCCAGTGGCCGGAGTTGTGCACCCTGGGAGCCATTTCGTTGGCCAGCAGTTCGGCTCCCATCTGGAAGAGTTCGATCGCCAGGACTCCGGTATACTCCAGGTTTTCCATCACCGCGACCGAATAGGCTTCGGCCTGGGTTTGCATCTGAGGCGTTACGTTGGGGGCAGGAGCCAGACTCTTATGCAAAATACCTGCGGCATGGTGGTTTTCCACCAGCGGGTAAAAAGCCATCTCGCCAGCGCGGCTTCGTACCGCCAGAATAGACACTTCCCGATCAAAGGGTACAAAAGCTTCCAGAATCAACGCTTCCCCCCCCAGGCTGGCCCATGCCGCCTCCATATCGGCGGCAGAACGCAGCATCCTCTGTCCTTTGCCGTCATAGCCCAGGCGGCGGGTTTTGAGCAGGGCTGGAAAGCCGGTGCGCTTCAGGCCATCCCGCAGGTCGCTCTGACTCCGTACCGGATAAAAAAGTGGGGTGGGAATGCCCAGCTCTTGAAAAAAAGTCTTCTCGGCGATCCGATCCTGGGCCACTTCCAGAGCAGACCGTGGAGGATACACGTTCAGGCGACCAGCCAGCCAGTCTGCCGCCGAAACCGGCACATTCTCGAACTCGTAGGTCACCAGCTCGAGCCCCTGGGCAAACTGCGCCAGGGAGGTCTCGTCCCGATAATCGCCTACCACCAGTTCGGCCAGCTGGCCTGCCGGTGCATGGGCCGCTGGATCAAAAAACCTGAACTGTAGCCCCAGTGGATACCCAGCCAGAGCCAGCATTCGACCCAGTTGACCTCCGCCCAGTACCCCGATTCGCACGCCCATAGCCTACTCGAGCCCTCTCGAAAGGTCGAGCGACAGCTCCCCTGCCCGGCGAAACACGTTCGTGCAGAACGCCGCTATTCCACCGGTGGAGCCAGTAGCTGCTCGAGCCCCTCCTTACCAGAATGCGATGGCCAGGACGAGATAGGAACCGGGAGGCTCACCAGGTACCCCTGGGCCAGGTCGCAGCCGTTTTCGCGTAGCCACGTAAGTTGCAGGGGGGTTTCCACCCCTTCTGCCACCACCTCGGCCTCGAGGCTATGCGCCAGGTCAATCGCGGCCCGAACCAGCTTCTCGTCCCGCACGCTCGAGCCCAGGTAGCCGATAAAGCTTCGGTCTATTTTGAGACGATCAAGCGGCAGTTGGCGTAGATAGCTGAGCGAGGCATAGCCGCTCCCAAAATCGTCAATCGCCACCCGAACACCCAGGGCTCTAAACTGGTTGAGTACCTTTCGAGCCTCATCCGGATTGCGCAGCAGCACACTCTCAGTGACCTCCAGGGTGAGCCAACTGGGGTCTACTGCGGCCCCACCCAGTAGTCTCAAGAGTTCCTGAACCGCATCGGGCTGTGCCAACGACTGGGTAGAGATGTTGATGGACAGGCGATAGGGTTGTTTTTGTTGTTGCCACTGCTTGAGCTGGATCAGTCCTTGCTGCAGTGCTATACGATCCATCTGTTCAACCAGGTGAATCTCCTCGGCTAAGGGCACAAACTCCGAGGCGCTCAACACCCTGTCTTTATAGGGCCAGCACAAGAGGGCTTCCGCACCCTCCACCCGCTGTGTTTTCAGGTGCCAGATTGGCTGGAAGAGCAGCTCTAGCCGGTGTTCTTTAACAGCCTGGCGCAAGTCGGCCTCGAACTGCATCCGCTCATCGGTGTAGGGGCTCTTGGAGGCGTCGTAGACCACCACCCGGCTGCCCGACTCCTTTGCCTGATACATGGCGATATCGGCTGCCCTGAGCAGTTCGACAAAGGTGTGACCATCCTTGGGGAAGCTGGCTACGCCCACGCTAACCCCCAGGCCCGACAAATGCGGCGCCCGATCGCTCGAGCCCAGGGCGCTGCGGATGGCTTTGGACATGCGAAAAGCCACCTGTTGGGCCTTCTCTACACTGGCGTTGACCAGAACACAGGCAAATTCATCGCCGCCAAGCCGGGCCAGCATATCGTCGGCAGGCAGTTGTTTGCTCAGAATCTGCGACGCCTCCACCAGGAGCTCGTCGCCCACATCGTGTCCAAGTGAGTCGTTGACAATTTTGAAGTTATCCAGATCGAGGTAAAGCAGGCTCACCGGGGTCTCGAGCCGGGCCGCCTCGACCAGTGCTTCCTCGGCAACCCGACGCAAGGCCCGGCGGTTGGGCAGTTTGGTCAGTTCGTCATGGTAGGCCATGAATTCCACATGTGCCTGTTGCCGTTTCCGTTCACCGATGTTGCGCATCCCAACCACAATCCCCTGGAGCCCACCCCCCTCACCCCAGACAAAATTAACTACCCCTTCAATCCAAACCCGATGCCCGTCCTTGTGGAGGCATTCATACTCCAACTGGTAAGCCCGCCGTTCCGCAAGGGCCCGCGAGCCTTCCTGTTGCAGTTCGAACATATCCTCGGGACTGACCAGCACCGAGACATGCTGGCCCAGCAGTTCGTCCGGGGCAAAACCCAGCATCTGCCGCACTGAGGGCGTAACGTACTGGATGGTGGACTGTGGGTCTAGCAGCAAGACCACATCCTGGATCGAGTTGGTAATCTGACTCAGGCGAAATTCTCTTTCTCGCAAGGCCTCCTCGGTCTTCCGTCGCTCGGTCACATCGCGACCGCTCATCACACTGCCGATGGGTTTTCCGGCCCCATCAAAGATCCCACTGAATATGGTGTCCATCCAGAGGTAGTGTCCTTCAACATGCCGAAAGCGAGCCTCGAGGCGAAGTGACTCGTTGCCTGCCTGGCTCTGTTGGGTCAACTCAAGAACCCTGGCCCGATCCTCGGGGGCCAGGTAATCAAGCACCGACCGGCCTATCAGCTGCTCAGGCCGGTATCCAAACAAGGGTTCTACCGAAGGGGTAACATAGCGCAACAACCTGTCTGAGTCGGTAAAGGCCACCACATCCTGCATGGCATCGGTAATTTGCCGCAGCATCCGCTCGCGCTCACGCACAGCCTGCTCGGCTCGATGGCGGGCAGTTACGTCTCGAAGGCCGGTGACGGCTCCCCGGTCGTGCCCCTGGGAGTCAAACAAAAAGTGGATAGAGGCTTCCATGAAGAGTTCAACCCCATCGGGACGAACAAAAGTGAAGCTGGCCTCGGCAAAGGGCTTGTCGGGGGTGGCAGTTTTTGCACGGTCTTGAAATCGTCGGGACTGTTCAGCATCCAGGATGCTATAGGCCGAGCGAG
>NZ_CALMCQ010000059.1 GCF_937863175.1 uncultured Meiothermus sp.
AATTGCTCTGATATATACTTAGTATAGTATTACGCCAGTAATGTGCTACCACCAGACACCCCGATTGGGTTCGCGATTTTGCGGGTATACCGCCAAAAAAGTTATACCCGGTTCAGTCTTATCGCAGCCTATGGATTCAGGGAGACTTTCCCTCGAGCCACCCCTCTCGTGAGCCGCCTCGAGGCCATATAGCCCTCGGCGAGGCTGCGCGATTTGACTCCCATACCGCGCAGGCGTACACTTCTAAGCAAGATGTGGGCCCGGAAGACTACTAGACCTGGGGGGAACTTCTAGCTTACGGCGATGGAGGTTCTCCCGGCCCTGGGTTGAAGGGCCGGGATTTTTATTGAGGTGACTTATGAACGCAGTGCTTCCCGACGGACGAAACCTCGAGCTAACGCCAGGGGCTACGGCAGCCGATGCCGCCAGAGCCATTGGCCCTGGCCTGGCCAAAGCCGCTATCGGCGCTATTGCCAACGGCGAGCTTTACGACCTGCTCAGGCCGCTGCCCGACGGCGCCGAGCTGCGTATCCTGACCGAAAAAGACCCAGAGTATGCGCAGCTCTTCCGCCACACCCTGGCCCACGTAATGGCCCAGGCGGTGCGCGAGCTGTATACCGAGCGGGGTTTTGCTCCCGAACAGGTCAGGCTGGCCATCGGCCCGGTGATCGAAAACGGCTTTTATTACGATATTGACGCTCCCGAGCCGATCCGCGAGGAAGACCTGCCGCTGGTCGAAGAAAAAATGCGCCAGATTGTGGCCGCCAACCTGCCCCTGAAGCGCTTTGTGCTAAGCCGCGAGGAGGCCCTCCGTCGCTTTGAGGGCCTTGATCCCTACAAGACCGAGCTGATTCAGGACTTGCCAGTGGGCGAGGAGATCAGCTTCTACCAGCAGGGCGACGAGCGCTTCGGCTTCACCGACCTCTGCCGGGGGCCGCACCTGCCCAGCACCGGCCGCATCCCGCCCCACTTCAAGCTGACCAGCCTCGCCGGAGCCTACTGGCGGGGCGACTCTTCCCGGCCCATGCTCCAGCGCATCTATGGCATTGCTTTTCGCAGCAGAGAAGAGCTGGACAACTACCTCTGGCAGCAGGAAGAGGCCAGACGCCGCGACCACCGCAAGCTAGGGGCCGAGCTCGACCTGTTTACCATCGCCGAGGAGGTGGGCAAGGGGCTGCCGCTCTGGCTGCCGCGCGGGGCTTTCATCCGGCGGCAGCTGGAAAACTACATGTACGAAAAAGAACAGGAGCACGGCTACCAGTACGTCTACACCCCGCACATCGCCAACGCCCGGCTCTACTACACTTCCGGACACCTCCCCTACTACGCCGAGGACATGTACGCCCCTATCGAGATCGAGGGCGAGGAGTACTACCTCAAGCCGATGAACTGCCCGCACCACCACCTGATCTATAAAGCGCGGCCCAAGAGCTACCGCGACCTGCCGCTGCGCCTCTGCGAGTTTGGCACCCTGTACCGCTTCGAGCTTTCGGGCACCCTGACCGGCCTGACCCGGGCGCGTGGCTTCACCCAGAACGACGCGCACATCTACTGCTCCAGGAGGCAGGTCACCGACGAGTTCATCAAGGTAATTCAGCTTTTTGACGAGGTCTACCGCGACTTTGGCATCTCCGACTACTGGTTCCGCCTCTCGCTGCCCGACTTCGAGCACAACCCCGAGAAGTTCGGTGTGGAGAACGACAACTGGCGCGACGCCATCGCGGCCATCCGGGCCGCGCTCGAGCAAACCGGGGCCAAGTATGTCGAGGGCATCGGCGAGGCCACCTTCTACGGCCCCAAGCTGGACGTGCAGATCCGGAGCGTACTGGGCAAGGAAGATACCATCGCTACCAACCAGCTCGACTTTATCGTGCCGGAGCGGTTTGGTCTCGAGTTCACCAACGAGCGCGGCGAAAAAGAGACCCCGGTCTGTATCCACCGGGCCATCATGGGCAGCTTTGATCGCTTTTTTGCGTTTTACCTAGAACACACCGCCGGCGACTTCCCCCTGTGGCTCTCGCCCATCCAGGCCGTAATTGTGCCCATTTCAGACCGGCACCTGGAATACGCTAACCAGGTGGCCGCCGAGATGCGCAAAAACAAGCTGCGGGCCGAGGTAGACAGCCGCCCCGAGCGCATGAACGCCAAAATCCGCGACGCCGAGCTCCAGAAAATTCCCCTGGTTCTGGTTTTGGGCGACAAAGAGGCCGAGGCGGGCGCGGTGAATGTGCGTGAGCGTCACGTGAAGGAGCAGCGGACGCTCTCGGTTGGGGAGTTGATCGGGGAGATGAAGGGGCGGGTGAACTCGAGGAAATAGGTCACTTTAGCGGCAACAAGCGTTTTGAAGGTGTGCTCAGAGCTGCCGTCTCCATGGAGATGGATCTTCCCTTCCACCAGTAACAAGCGTGAGCTTTCGGTCTTGGGTTAAGGTTTCTAACGGACTGGCGTTTACAGCCTCCCGTGGGGGTGGAATAAAATGGCTGTATGCGATGGATGGCGGGAGTTCTCCTGTTTGGCGTGACGCTGGCCCAGAGCCTGAGTGTGCCTCCCGAGGCCCAGATCGGGCAGCCTGTGGAAATTCGCGGGGCGGATTTTCCCCCAGGCCGGTACTCCCTCAAGATTGAGTCCAATGCCACCACCACCGAGGTAGACCTCGAGACCTTCAATGGCAGTATCGCCACTGCCTGGACCCCCCTTGCGGAGGGGGTGTACAGGGTCAGTGTTCAGGTGGGGGAACGAGCCCTGGAAGCGCAGACTCGAGTGCAGGCCGCCCCCCCGAGGCCAGCCTCTCCGGCCCCCCAGCCCATAGCACCGTCCCGGCCCGAGGTCGTGCCACCCATTCTTCAGCCTGATGGGCTGGTGCTGGGCAACTGGAAGCTACCGCTCAAAGGTGAGTGGATCGGCCCAAAGCTACTGGGACAGCGGGCTTTTATTGCACGAGGCCCCCTGGTGCTGGAGATAGACCTGGAAACTCCCCGGGTGGTGGCGCAACACTACCCTCCGGGGGATGTTCGGGCCCTGGAAACCGATACCGAGGTGACGGTGCTGCTCGAGGATGGACGACGGCTGGGCCTGGAGGCTTTTGCTGGCAAGCCTTTCGAAGGCCGGTGGGAAAACCTGGCGGTCATACGCGAATACTTTCAGACCCTGGAGGCCTCCGGGGCTACCGAACTCGACCAGAGTCCGACCACCCATCGGCCTTACTGGTATTACTTTAGCCGCGAGGCAGGAAGCGTAAGCCCAGCCGACCTCGCGGCCACTGGGCGGGATTTGCTGCAACGGAGCCACCGTCCCGAGCTGGCCTGGGGCCAGGGGGTGATGCGCTGGCTCGAGCCCTGGCGGATCCAGATACGGGCTGCACGAAGCCAGGGCCTCGACCAGAGCCTGGTCTGGTCGGAGTTTTTCCTCAAGTATCTGCCCCAGGTGCCCGGAGCCAGAGCCATGCTCTGGGAGCAGGTGGGTTGGCTCGAGGCCCAGGGGCGTCCCGACCTGGGGCAGCGCTACCGCGAGGCTTTGCGCCAGGTTGCGGGCTGGCAAAACCCCCTCACCTCGGCCAATATGGCTGCTGCCACCTGGGTGTTGTTGGGGCTTTATGGCTTGATGTTGCTTTATTTGACCCTGATGTATCTGCCCGCCCAGTTGCGTGGGGTACGTCCCAGTGGGGGCTGGCTGGCGGGCTGGCTCGGTCATCCGCTGCTGCGTCTGCGCCACAGCATGCTGGCCTATACCACTGCCGGTGAACGCACCCTGTTGCTGTTTTTATTTTTGCTGGCCGCGCTGGCCCTGTTGGGCTGGGGCTTTATGGCCCGCTCCGAGGCTCTGATCGCCCAGGATAGCCTGACGCGGGGAACCCTGCGCTCGAGTGCAGCGCAGGAAACCCTGCGCAGTTTTGCCAGTGCGGCTCCTCTGCGGGGCCTCCTGGCGTACTCCCAGGCCAAAGAGAACCCCAGCGAGGCCCAGCGGCTCTATGAGGCTGCCCCGCCCTGGATCTATGTTCTGTTGGGGCGCGGCACCCCCGAGGCGTTGGCGCAAGCCTACCAAAGGGCTCCCTCCTCTGCCGCCGTGCGTGAAGCGCTGGGCATCGGCGGCGATTTCTGGACCCCGGTTTACCGCGACGCTGGGGTGGTACGGGAGGCCGTTCCAACCCCAAGAATCATCAGCGCCACCGTGGGCCTGAGTGGCTTACAGGGTCTTTCCACAGATTTTCTTGCCGTCTGGCGCGATCTCCCCATCTGGCCCAGTCCGCTATGGGCCTGGGTAATTGCGATCGTCATCCTGCTGCTCACCCTCTACCACCTGTTGTGCTTTTTCCTTCCCAGACCCCAGGGGGTTACCGCCAACCTGGCCTGGCGGCGTGGGGTACAGCTGTTTTTTCCTGGCAGCCCCACCTATAGCCAGGGCTGGGGCATGATTTTGTTACTGGCCTTCGCGGGGGGGGTATGGCTGTGGTATCTGGGCAACGGCTGGGGAATCTTCCTGGTTGGCCTTGCTCTGGGTTTCCATCTTTTGCTGTGGTTCTGGCTGGTATACCGTGGCCCAAGGTAAAGAAGTTCACGCCGAGAAGAAAGCGTATACGCGGTAAAGTATGCATCGCGACCTTCGACCCCAGCTTCGAACCACAGGTGACAAAGAAGTGCTCGACTGGAGTTGTACCCGCAGTCCTCAACCGCCCCACTTTGCAATGCAATCACCTGGGTTTGTCAAAAGGAAACTTTACTATGATTATCCCCCCGCTCCCTACCCCCTTCGACAGCACGGGCAACCTCGACGCCGGAGCCTTCCGTGATCTAGCCCAGGCCGTCGAGCCGCATGTGGATGGTCTTTTGTTTTATGGCTCCAACGGCGAAGGCGTCCATCTGACCCGCGAGGAGCGGGCTGCGGGGCTGGCCATCCAGACGCCCCAAAAGCCTGTACTGGTGGGTTTGATGGAAGAGACCCTGGCCCAGGCCGCCATAGCCCTCAGTGAAGCGCAAAGCCTCGGTGCTAAGGTGCTGGTCACACCCCCCCGCTACTATGAAGCCAGTCTGGGCAACGAAGGCTTGTTGCGCTACTTCAGTGAAATTGCCGACCTGGGCCGAGCCGAGGTCTGGCTCTACCATGTCCCTGCCAACACCAAGGCCCAACTGCCGCTGCCTGTGGTGGCCGAGCTGGCCAAGCACCCCAGTATCGGCGGTCTCAAAGATTCCAGCGGGGAACTGGCCCGCATGGCCTTCTACGTTTCGCAAAGACTGGATCTCGAGCTTTATACCGGCCATGGGCCCTCTTTTCTGGGGGCCCTGGGGCTCGGAGCCAAAGGCGGCATCCTGGCGGTCTCCAATCTGGCTCCCAGGCCCTACAAGTTAATGTTGGAACTGTGGCAGACCGGTAAGGTAGCCGAGGCCCAGAACCTGCAAGCCGAACTGGAACCTTTTGGCCGGGTGCTGGCCCAGGGAGGCTCCGTCCTGCTCAAGCAGGCCATGCGCCATATCGGCCTGCCGGCCGGTTATCCGCGCCCGCCATACCCCGCTGAGAGCCCGGTCTGGCCGGACTTCAAGCCCATACTGGAGGAGTTCAGGGCCAACGGCTGGACGGCTGCCTAGAGGGTCAG
>NZ_CALMCQ010000060.1 GCF_937863175.1 uncultured Meiothermus sp.
TTCCTTCGGCAGATGGAGTTTCCAGAGTCCGGGGCTGAAATCCTGGCTGATTCGCATTTGTCTAACCTCGAGACCTCAATAATAGAGGTATGTTGTTTTGGCTACGGGGCCTGATAATCGTCCTCCTGCTACTGGCAGTCTGGGGGCCGAGCCTTCCCGTGCAGCCAGTGCGAACCGTGGTTCTGCTCGACCAGAGCCCCTCAGCACGGGAGGCGGTCTGGCAGGTTGCGCCCCAGGTCAGCCTGCCAGGGGCAGCCTATGTGGCTTTTGCCAGCGGAGTAGCCCAGGTGGCCAGCCCAACCGCCCGACGACTCGACCTGGGTGAGGGCACCCAGCTTAACCCGGCTCTGCAGAAAGCCCAGGAACTGCACCCCGACCGGATCGTGCTGGTGTCGGATGGGCTGTTTCAGGATCGGATCCTTCCGATTGGAATACCCATCTACACCCTTTACCAACCCCCCAGTCCCAACCTCTCGGTTTCGCTGGTTGCCCCAGCCCTTCCGGGCAAGGGCGAGACCATCGAGGTGCGGGCGGTGCTCGAGTCTACTACCCGTGTTCAGGCCCGACTGATCCTGGATGGACCCGCCGGGCGGGTGGAACGGGAGCTACAGATATCGCCTGGACGAAGCAGTCTGGGCTACCGGTTTCGTCTGGACGGGCCGAGCCAGGTTTCGGCGCGAGTAGAAAGCCCTCTGGGCAGCCACCAGACCCGGTTAGACCTCAGTCCAGCCGATACCACCAGGGTCTGGGTGGTTGGGGACACCGCTCTGGCACGCTATCTTGTGGCCCAGGGCTTTGCGGTTGAAGAACGGCGCGATATCAGCCTCCCGATCCAGGCCGAGGTGGTAGCCCTGGGGGTGGGGGCGGGGGATTTGTCGGCTGCCGAACTCGATGCGCTGCAAAGTTTTTTGAACCAGGGGGGAAGCCTGCTCTGGACGGCTACCCCGCGAGGTTTGTTTTTCGGGGGCTGGGAGCGCAGCAGCCTGGCCGATAGCCTTCCGGTGGAGCCGGTGGAAGAGCCGGGCGGGGTGGGGATTGTGCTGGTGCTGGATGTCTCGGGCAGCATGCTCGAGGGCGACAAAATTGGCATGGCGGTGGTGGGATCGGTGGAACTTATTCGCTCTGCCCGGCCCCAGGACTACGTTGGAGTGGTCATTTTTTCTGACCGTGCCCGCTGGCTGTTTCGTCCACGCCCCATGACCGAGCAGGGACGCAAAGAAGCCGAAAGCCTTCTCCTGTCGATCCGGGCTGGCGGAGGAACCTACATCAGCCAGGCCTACGGCATGGCTCTGGACGCCCTCGAGGAAATTCCCGCCGACTCCAAAAAAGTGATTGCCATGACCGATGGCATTGCTGCCGACATCACCCCTGCAATTTTCGAACGGGCTCGGGATGCGGCTCCCGAGATCAAGACCAGTTCGGTGGCCCTGGGTGCGGATGCCGATCAGGGCTTTTTGCGCGACCTGGCCCAGGCAGGAAGCGGCAGTTTCTGGAGTGTGCCCAGACCCAGCGATCTGCCACGGTTTTTCCTGGAAGAAGCCCAGCGTACCTTCAGGCGGGAGGCCCTCGAGGGTCGCTTCCCGGTCTCGGTGCGGCCCCATCCCATCACGCGGGATAGCAGTCCACCTGCACTCCAGGTTATCCTTCCCACCCGATCCAGGCCCTGGGCTCAGACCCTGCTCAGTTCGGGAGAGCTCAGTGTGCTCGCGGTTGGGGAGAGTGGCCGGGGCCGGGTGGCAGCCCTGGCGACCGACCTCTCGCGCTCGTGGCAGGACTGGCGGGAGGCCCCCGGACTGATGGCCGAATTGTTGCGCTGGCTATCCCGAACCCCAGCCCGTCCAAGAGTTCAGGCCGTTCGGGAGCAGGATCAGGTTCGGGTCTTGCTGGAAGGCCAGTTTGAGCGACCCAGCCTGCGGGTCGGAGGCCGGGAAGAACGGTTTGCTCCTACTGGGCCGCTGCGCTTTGAGGCCCGGCTGTCGCGGGAAGCGGTGGGGCAGGCCGTAGTGCTCGAGAACGATCTTGCTCTGTTGAGACTGGAACTGCCCACCCTGCCCGAGTGGCGTCTGGAAGATGGCCAGGCCGTCTTGCGAAGGCTATCCGAGGCCAGTGGTGGCCGCCTCCTGCAGGATGTCTCGGAGCTACAGGGCCTGTCGGATTTCAAAGCCTACAGCCTGCAACTGCCACTCATAGCGCTGGCCATCGGATTGTTCTTACTCGAGCGTTTGCTCGAGCGAAGACGAGGCATTGGTATGAGGTGATGCACGGGTGGGGAATTCAAGGTAAGCTCGCGCCCTGCGGGCCTCGAGCGAAGACGAGGCGTTGGTATGAGGTGATGCACGGGCGGGGTATTCCTGGAATTGGTCAAAAATGGCTTGACTTTGGCTTTGCTGGGGCTAGTGTTGAGGAGATGCGCTTCTACTCCCTTCTTGCACTCATCTTGTTGGCTGGATGCTCTGCTCAAGAAGCCTGGATGCCTGCACCTGCCAATTCCATTCCCCGCGAGGTGGTGATGGAGGGCCTCGAGGGAACGCTTGCGCTACGGGTTGGTTCCAATGTAGCCTGGCGGGTAGAGACGTCTGGCAGTTGGCTTACGGCTACACCACACAGTGGCGTCGGCCCCAGGGTGGTGCAGCTTAAGGCCAGTTTCAGCAGTGAAATCCAGAACCAGGCCGAGTATAGCGATAGTATCCGTATTTCCGGCGATGTACAGGCCACCATCACGGTGCGCCTACCTTTGGTCAAGGTGGTGGGCGCGATTGCCGACGCTGGTCTGGCCTCGAGTGCAGGCGGTGAACAATTGGGCACTCGGGGGTTGCGCTCCGAGGCTCAACTGAGCCCTGCCAGTGCGCGACCCGTCGAGATTCTGGTCAAATACCGCAGCGACCTGCGGACGGTTCTCCTGCCCCAGGGGAGCCGGGTGCTGTCCCAGGATCGGATTAGTCGCCTGACCAAGCTCGAGACCTCCAACCCCCAGGCCCTGCTGGATCGGCTGCGCCTCGACCCCAGTGTAGAGTGGGCCGAGATCAACGGAACCGTAAGTGCTCAGGGCGAACCCACCGACCAGTTCTACCCCCAGCAGTGGTATCTGCGCAGCACCGGGGCCAGATTTGCCTACCTGCAAACCTACACCACCCCCATTACGGTGGCGGTGGTGGACACCGGGGTGCGCTACGACCACCCCGACCTGGCCGGGCGTTTATGGTTGCCAGGGGAAGGCGCCTACGACTTTGTGGGCGATGCCACCCCTCCCCAGAACCCATCCGACCCATACGATCCTTGTGGCGACCCAGCCCCAGGCGCGCCAGGCGATAACAACCCCTCCGACCCCTGCGACTTGCTATCCCGCACCGGCGGCAGCCATGGAACCCATGTGACCGGAATTATCGTTGCGGGCAGCGGTACCTTCACGCCACCCTGTCCCGCCTGTTCCAACTCAGGAATTGTGGGCATGGCCTACAACGCCCCTATCACGGTACTGCCCTTGCGGGTGCTGGACTCGCTGGGCAACGGCACCTTTGAGGACGTGGCTTTGGCGATTCGCTACGCAGCAGGTTTGCCGGTAGAGAAATTGGGCCAGCTTTTACAAAACCCCCAACCAGCCCGCATCATAAACCTGTCACTGGGTGCAAAGTTGAGAGATTTCCCGTACGCGATGTGCGAGGCGGTTGCGGATGCGGTGGCGCGGGGGGTGCTGGTAGTGGCAGCCGCAGGGAATTACCAGAACCAAAGCCCTGGCGCGATGGTCTATCCGGCAGCCTGTCCAGGAGCTATCTCGGTGGCGGCTACCGACCAGAACCATCAAGCCGCCTATTACAGCCAGCAAAACAGCGAAGTGGACATCGCCGCGCCGGGAGGCAACATCTCCCAGACCGGAGGCGGTATTCTCTCGACCACCTGGAACTATACCGCCAACCAGCCCAACTACACCTTCTACATGGGTACTTCCCAGGCCACGCCCCAGGTTGCGGCGGCGCTGGCGATGGTGCTGTCCAGCGGCAGAGCCACAAATGCTGAACAGGCCTGGAACCTGCTACAGTCCAGCCTTACCGATCTGGGCCCACCAGGTCGTGACGATGCCTACGGAAATGGCCTGCTCAACCTGCCAGGGGCCTTTGGCTGGACACTGCCCAAGGGCAGTTTCCTGATGAGCTTCAGTGGTCCCAGCCCAAGGCAGGTGCCGGTAGTGAACGGGCTTTTCGAGACCTTCCTGGTGCCAGGTCGCTACCAGGCTGTGGCCTGCCGCGACGATTCGGGAAATAGCCTTTGCGACCATAGCGAGCCGAAAGCCGAGCGAGAGGTGCAGGTGAGCGGCAGAAACACCCTCGACCTGGGGATGATCTTGGTGGGGCCGTAGGTCTGGGTTTGCGGATTTTATTTTCAAGGCGACTATTGTTCGTGCAGAGTAAATGTAGGCTGTTGTAAGGAGGATGAAGGTTCAGCCTGACCTAGTTCTGAGAATTGACGGTTAGGGGTAACTCAGTCTACAATTCTTACAAAAGAATAGGGAAAGTACGCATGAAGCGATTGATGTGCCTTCTATCCCTGATTTTAGTGGTGTCTTTTTTTGCACAAAGGGCAGACGCGCAAGAGCTATGCACATTGCTTCGAGGGGCTTCAATTATCGGTCAAGACCGAGGGAACACATTTCTAGGGAGGATAACGAGTCGATTCGACTCCGACTCGATTTTCAATGAGTTTGGAACATACGGAAGT
>NZ_CALMCQ010000061.1 GCF_937863175.1 uncultured Meiothermus sp.
GGTGGAAAGCTGTTGGCGGGGGTCGCTGGCGGTGGGTTCAAAAGTACAACGGCTGGGCACGTACTCGCGCCAGGCCTGGTTGGCTTCCAGGCGCAGCTTTTTCAGGCGCTCGGGGGCGTTTTTGAAGGGGTGGTCGGGTGCGCCGGGGGCGTCCCGGGCCGCATCCCAGTAGGTGTCGTTGGCGAACTCGTGGTCGTCCCACATCACAATGAAGGGGTGCGCGGCCATCGCAGCCTGCATCAGGGGGTCGCGGTAGCTTCTGTAAAGCTGCCGAAAGTCGGCCAGGCTCACCGCCAGATAGCTGCCGGAAGGCAGGCTAAAAGTGCGATGGGGAACCCGGGGGCGGCGGTAGCGGGGGTCGGCAGAATACTCGTAAATAAAGTCTCCCAGATGCAGCACGGCGTCCAGGTTTTCCCTCGCCAGGTGGGCGTAGGCTGCGTAGTAGCCGCTGCTGAACTCCTGGCACGAGACCAGTCCCAGCCGGATGGGCTGATTTTGTCCGGGGGCCGGGAGGGTCTTGCTGCGCCCGGTGGGGCTATAGACCTCGAGGTAGCGGAAGCGGTAGTAGTAGTGCCGCCCAGGCTGCAGCAGACCCGAGAAATCTACCTGAACGGTGAAATCGGTCTCGGGGCCAAAAGCTGTACTGATCGGGATCCGGAGCAGCGCCGGGACAAAGTCGGGGGATTCGGACAACTCCAGCCACAACGGTGCTCCAGCACGGTAGCGCTCGGGACCGACCCGCGTCCACAGCACCATCCCCGAGTCGCTGGGGTCGCCCGAGGCCACCCCCTGGGGGAAGATAGCCGCACTGGCATTCTGTGCACGGGCCAGCGGCAGGGTTGCCAGCGCACCCAACAACGCACGACGAGAGAGCCTCACCCCTCGATTGTGCCAGAAATTCCCCCTGAACACGATGCGAAGAGAGCATGTTTTTTGTAGTGCAGCAAGACCCTCTCTCCCGGGCGCTTCGCGTTTTGGAGAGGGGCTGGGGTGAGGGCTTCTTCACTTGCTCCGCAACACCAGCACCGGCCTGTCCGAGCGCTGCAATACTGCCTCGGTTACTGAACCCAGCATGAAGCGATCCAGCCCGCTGCGCCCGTGGGTGCCCATCACCACCAGGTCGTGGTTCTTGGCTTCGGCCAGGATGGCCTCGAGGGGTCTGGCTTCGACCAGCCGGGTTTCGGCCTCTACCCCAGCGGCCTTAGCCAGCTCGCTGGCTTTGCTGAGGGCTTCGCTGCCCACCCGCTTGAGGTCTTCGATCAGCTCGAGGCCATAGGGCACACTTTCGGGGCTGATCCACAGGGTCGAGCCGATATTCTCCACCGCATACAAGAACGTTACACGGGCTCCCATGCTCCTGGCGAGCTGTAAGCCTTCGGTGATGGCCTTCTGGCTCAAGACGCTTCCATCCGTGGGCATCAGGATTTTTCTGTACATAGCGCCCTCCTCGTTCTCTCGAGTCTAATCTAGACCGCGTTTGTCGGGACGAAAGCCCCTGCCCTAAAACCTGGGCTTGTAACGCCACCACCATGCCACGTAACGCCCCCATTCTGGGGCAAAACCTCGATAGATACAAGACAATTCCCCCGGGCCGCTGTCAAGCGCAAACAACCAAAATTAACGTAACAGCCCAGCGTTCAGGAAGGTCAGCCGGCCCTGCGAAGTCCACCTACAATCGCAATTGCCTATGACTTTTCACGAACTGCTCGCAAATTTGGTTGCCAGGGGGGTTTCCGACATCCACATGCACGTGGGGCTGCCCTTGATGGCCCGCCTGCACGGCAAACTTGGCCCCATTACCCAGAGCCCCCTCACGCCCCAGTACACCGCCGCCCTGGTGGACATGATGTGTAATGAGCGGCAAAAGGCCATCTT
>NZ_CALMCQ010000062.1 GCF_937863175.1 uncultured Meiothermus sp.
GCTCGAGTTGCTCGATCCGCTGCAAATAAATCTCCATCGCCTCGCGGGGTGACATTCTGCCCGTCTGGATACTTTGTACAATTTCCTGCGCCAACATACCGCACCATGATACGGCTCGAGTAGACCGTAGTGTCTACATTCCTTACGCTACAACCCACAGGGCTACCGCCTGGACTTCTAGCTCTGACAAGCTTCGGTTCGACCTCAGAGCGGTTTTCAGAAAGAATTAAACCCTTCCCCGGACAAAAAGCGTTGCGTACAGCAATTTTTTACTGCCATGAGCAGCAACGGGCAATTGCCAGGGCCACGATAGAGGGTTTGCCCGCTGTTTTACTCAGTCCATTTTTATCCGCCTGTAGCTAAATTTCAATTGACTGAGGCTGGAAATTCTCAGTAATATCTCGCTATTTATGGAAGCAAATTCGATTCTTTCAAGTTTGTTTGCGCCTGCGATTTTGTTCTTCGCGCTGGGCATGATCAGCGTTCTGGTGAGGTCAGATCTGGAGATCCCGCCACCAGTGGTCAAATTCTGCGCTATTTTTCTATTGCTTTCCATCGGACTGGAAGGTGGCATCGAAGCAGTAGAAGCGGTGCAAGAATCCCCCGACCTACCAGCAGCCATGGCTATGGTGGCAGCCTTTGGCATCGTGATTTCGATACTGACGGTGGTGTTCAGTCAAAAGATTTTCAGGGTTGTGCTGGGGTTTAAGACCGCCGATGCCTGGGCCACCGCTGGGTTGTACAGTGCGGTAAGCTCCGTAACACTTATGGTGGCCGTTAGCATGGCCAGGGCCGCCCAGGACGCAGTACCGGAGGACTTGATCTACAACGGCTGGATGGTAGCCACCAATGTATTTTTGGATGCGCCCGGAATTATTGCCGCGATAGTCCTGGGTAGAATGGCACTACTGCGAGAAGCTAAAGACACATCAAAAAGGGTTCGCCTGCGCGGGCTGCTACGCGATTCGGTTTTTGGTTGGGCCATCTGGCTTATGATCGGTGGCCTGGTCGTGGGCATACTCTCACAAACCTTTTCACCCAGCAGGATGGCCGACACCATGCAGTTCTTTGGTGCTTTGTTCCATGGGGTATTGAGCTTGTATTTACTGGAGTTGGGGATGGTGGCCGCCAAAAGAATTGGTGAACTCAAAGAGTACGGCACTAAGCTGGTTCGGACGATACCCGTAGCCTGGATTCTGCCTCAGATATGGGCCTTAATGGCAATTGCTGGAATCTACGCAATCCATCTGGTTTTTCCAGGAACCCTGGGCTGGGGCGATGCCTTTGTGTTTGCGGCAATGGCAGGAAGCGCTTCGTATATTTCGGCCCCACCTGCCTTGCGCGCCGCAATACCCGAAGCCAATCCCGCTGTATACCTTCCCATGGCCTTGGTATTGACCTTTCCCTTCAACATCATAGTCAGCCTGCCGCTCTGGCTGGCAGTCAGTCAGGCTCTGTGGGGTTAGGGGTTGTCTACCGTCGGCGCAACGCCTTCGGTTGTGAAACACCATCACCGCATGCGACTGCAATTGTATGACCGCAGAAATTTACTCAAAATTGCACAAGATTAGAGGAGGCCATCCGTGGAGATGTTTGACAAAAAACTCATCAGCATCATCGTAGAGCGGGTTTACCGAGACCAGGTGGTCAGGCTGATCGAAGACTCTGGAGCCAGTGGTTTTACAGAGTATACCGAGATTTCTGGCAAAGGTCGGCACGGTATCAGGAGTGACCACGGAGGCTTAGGGGGTATTTCGGGCAATCTAGAAATTGTAAGCATTACTGGGCCAGAGGTTGCAGAGCGCATCCTCCAGGGACTTTCTACTATGTTAGACAGGGGCGTGGTGATGGTCGTATATGTGGCTGATGTGAAAGTAATCAGGAACAAACACTTTGACTAACACAATTTAAAGGTGCAGCTCGAGGGATTGTTCCAGGCGACGGCTCACGCTTTGTTCTTGATCGCTTTTTCAAACCAGTCCCGCACCCCTGCCCAGGCTGCCTCACCCCCACTGGGCAAAAAGGTAACGTTGCCGGGTTCTTTGCGGAACCAGGTGTACTGGCGTTTGGCATAGCCCCGCGTCGCTTTAATGATTGAGTGCTGGGCCTGAAGTAACGTGCACTCACCCCGCAGATAGCTTGTCACCTCCTTATAGCCAATGCTTTGCAGCGCAGTAGGCATTTGTGGATAGGTTGCCAGGAGTTGCTCAACCTCCTGCACCAGGCCCTGCTCCAGCATGCGTTCCACTCGAGCCTCCAGGCGAGGCAAAAGCCATTCCCAGGCGGGCCATAAAATCAGCTTCTGGTACTGAAACAGGGGTTCACGCTGGGAAATCCTTGCGGGTGGAGTCCCGGTGCGACGCAGGATCTCGATGGCTCGCACGATACGGCGGGGGTTGCGCTGCACCCGCCGGGCATCTTCGGGGCTGGCGGCCTCGAGTTCGCTTAGCAAAGGTTCAATACCCTGCGCCTCCACCGCTTCCCAGAGTTCGGCCTGTAGCACCGGATCGGGCTCCGGCAGTTCGTACAGGCCCTCCGACAGTGCGCGGATGTAATAGCCGGTTCCACCCACCACCAGGGGAATTTGGCCCTGCTCGAGGGCCTGCCGAATCGCTTCTTCGGCATGGCGAAGATACTCCGACACGCTGAAGGTTTGGCTGGGCAGCAGCAGGTCTATCAGGTAATGCTTGACCTGTTGCCGTTCTGCTGCACTGGGCTTGGCAGTGCCAACGTCCATCCCCCGATACACCATGCTGGCATCGGCAGAAATCACGGCAGTCGGGAACATCTGGCCCAGGCGCAGAGCCAACTCGGTCTTGCCGGTAGCGGTTGGCCCGGTCAGCACGGGAATTACAGGCCGAAGTTGCTGTTTTACATCACTCATAGCTCATGGCCCACTGCCCCAGCCATGATATTCTCGACACCATGACAATTGAACGCTTTGATGCTATTGAACGCTTGCAAACCATCCGCCAACAACTCGACGAGCTATCGCGCCGGTTCTCCTCCCAGGAAGTCTTTGGTGAATGGGTACCAGCGGTGGATGTACTCGATGAGGGAAGGCAGTTTCGCATCCTGGTAGACGTACCGGGGGTGAATGACGAAGACCTGGAGCTGCACGAAGAAGGCCAGACCATCACCCTGGCTGGGGTTCGGCATCCCCTCGAGGGCCACTACCCCCGCCGGGAACGCCCTACCGGTCAATTCCGCCGCACCCTGACCTTACCCGAAGCGATCGTCCCCAACAGTGCCCAGGCTTCCCTCAAAAGTGGTCTGCTGGAACTGGTGCTACAAAAAGCCCGTAAAACCCCCCGCAGGGGCAAGAAGTAGATCTTCGAAAATCACTTTCGTTTCGGTTGGGCTATTGCCACTCGCGACCAAAAACCCGTGGCAGAGCCAGAAGCATTGCGCTCGCCAGCCGATACGGAGTCGGGTTTTCTGGGCCTGGGCGGGGCCTTCGGGGATGGGTGCGGCATGGGCCGTCTTGTGAGAACCGAGAAGTCCTGGGCTTCCAGTCCGATCAGTCGTCGTCTCATGCTTTCAAAGAATCTCCTGCACCTCTCTGGTAATGACGGTGTGACACTTGCGGCAGCGTGGTTCATAGGCTTCGCGGGCCCCCACCAGAATTACTGGATCGTCGTAGCGAGCCGGCTTGCCATTTACAAAGCGCTGGGTACGGGTCGCGGGGGCACCACAAACCGGACACACCGCGTAGAGCTTCTCTACATACTCAGCCCTGGTCAACAGGTCGGGAATGATACCAAACGGTTCGCCGCGAAAATCCATGTCCAGTCCAGCACAAATCACCCGCACACCCTTGTCAGCCAGCTCCAGCACCACTCCGATCAAACCAGCATCGAAAAACTGTGCTTCGTCTACAGCAACCACTTCGGGTAGGGGATCGGTCAGGCGTACCCGCAGTTCGGTTGAATCGCGCACCGGAATAGCTTCGGCCCGTATGCCATCGTGGCTCGAGACGTCGGTCAGGTTGTAGCGGTCATCAATGCGCGGCTTGAATACCAGAACCCGCTGCCGGGCAATTAAGGCGCGCTTGATACGCCGAATCAGTTCATCCGATTTTCCAGAGAACATCGGACCCACCACAACTTCAATCCAGCCCTGGTGATGTGGAAGATGGGGCAAGCTCATAATCGGGGCCTAGCATATCGCAATCGGCAAGCGGTGCATATGGCAGCGGCCCAATAGAGCAGCAAGCACAAAGGTGTCGGTTTCGCCCTGAGGGTTAAGCGAAAAAAAAGACAGGCGAACGGCGGTTCACCTGTCAGCATTCGAGGGCGATTACTGCTTTTTGGCAGCCTTCTTACCGTAGCTGCCTCCGAACTTCTTCTGGAACTTCTCGACGCGGCCCTCGGTGTCTACGAAGCGCTGTTGGCCTGTCCAGAAAGGGTGGTTGCCGCTCCAAACTTCGACGTGAATCTCGGGTTTGGTGCTGTAGGTCTGCATGACCACCTGACCGTTGCAAATGATTTTGCAGGGAACCAGCCTGGGGTGAATCTTCTCTTTCATACGCTCTCCTGGGCACGGATTTTGCCGTGCAGTCAACCCATGCACTATAGCAGGTCTAGGCGCAGGGGGCAAGGCAGGGTTAGAATCGCGCAGTCTATGACCAGAGGGGTGCGCGGCGCCATTACCGTTGAGGAAGATAGCCGGGGGGCTATTCTGAGTGCCACCCGAGAGCTGTTGCAGAAGATGCTCGAGGTCAATCAGATTACCGATTTCGACACCATTGGGGCCATG
>NZ_CALMCQ010000063.1 GCF_937863175.1 uncultured Meiothermus sp.
CATGGCGTACTTTCTCAATTTATTCTCTCCAGAAACCTACGAGGCTTTTACAGAGTCAAGTCAAACTGTTTCGGGGTTCAGACCCCGACAAAGAAATGCGGTAGGACGGATTCAAATTGGTGACAAGCTTATCTGCTACATGACGAAGCTTTCCCGCTGGGTCGGTTTATTCGAGGTGTTGAGCGAGCATTTCATCGATAACACGCCCATCTTCCAAACAGAAAATGATCCATTCGTTATAAGGTTCAAGGTCAGACCCCTGATTTGGTTACCAAAAGAACATGGCGTTCCGATTCATGAAGATGATATTTGGAAGGGTTTATCCTTCACTAAAGATTTGGACAAAAACTCAATCACCTGGACAGGAAAGGTTCGCTCGAGCCTCTGCTACACAAATCCGTGCTCGAGTCCGCCCTAGTGCGCCAGATTGCCCAGCAGCACCGCCTCAAACGGCTCGAGCGGTCTGGTTCGGCGGCGCGGGCGGCGAGCCGAACGACTACGGCTTTTCAGGCTCGAGCCGCAGGCTGCACTTTGCCTCGACGGGCCTTTTTGGTCGCGGGGGCTGAGGTTTGGCGCTCGAGGGCACCCATACCCCCTACCAGCGTCCAGTTCAACACCTCGTCCAGCGTGTCGGCAAAGTGGAACTTGAGGTTCTGGCGCAGATAGACTGGAATATCGGAGAGGTCGGGTTGATTTTGCTTGGGCAAAATTACTTCGCGGATGCCTGCCCGGCGTGCCCCCAACACTTTTTCCTTAACCCCGCCAATGGGCAAGACCCGCCCTGTGAGGGTGATCTCCCCTGTCATGGAAACATCGTTCCGCACTGGTGCTTCGGCCAGGGCCGAGACCAGGGCTGAGGTAATGGCAATACCTGCCGAGGGGCCTTCTTTGGGTACTGCACCTGCCGGAACGTGAATGTGCACATCGGAGCTATCGAACTTTTCCAGCGCAATGCCAAAGCGCTGGGCATTCTTTTTGGCATAGGAAAGCGCAGCGCGCGCCGATTCTTTCATCACATCGCCGAGTTGCCCGGTCAGGATCAGGTTGCCTTTACCCGGCATGGCCGATACCTCGATAAACATGATGTCACCACCCACGGGGGTATAGAACATGCCGGTCGCCACCCCCACCTGCGGGGCTCTGGCCTCGGACTCGGGCTGAAAGCGCGCCGGGCCGAGATATTTTTCCAGATCGTTGTCGGTAATGCGGATACGCCTTTTGCCACTTTCCAGAATGGCGCGGGCCGACTTACGCAATAGCGTACCAATCTCGCGCTCGAGGTTGCGCACCCCAGCCTCGCGGGTGTAGTGGGAGATCAGGCGTATCAGGGCGGCCTCGGTGACAACCACCTGGTTCTCCCTGAGACCATTTTCGCCAAGCTGACGGGGCAGCAGGTAACGCTTGGCAATCTCGAGCTTTTCTTGCTCGATATAGCTGGTGAACTCGAGCAATTCCATGCGGTCGAAGAGTGGCCCCGCAATGGTATCGGTGAAGTTGGCCGTGCAGATAAAGAGCACTTCGCTCATGTCGAAGGGTACCCCGAGGTAGTGGTCGGTGAACTCTTTGTTTTGCGCAGGGTCTAGCAGCTCCAGCAGGGCGGCTGCAGGGTCGCCCTGGTAGGAAGCCCCGAGTTTGTCCACTTCATCTAAAAGAACCACCGGGTTCTTGCTACCCGCCTGCCGAATACCCTGAATGATGCGTCCCGGTAGAGCCCCAATATAGGTACGGCGATGGCCGCGAATATCAGACTCATCCCGCGCACCCCCCAGCGAGATGCGATGATACTTGCGGCCCAGGCTTTTGGCAATGGATTTGGCAATGGACGTTTTGCCCACCCCCGGCGGCCCCACAAACAGTAGAATAGGGCCTTTGGAGACCTCCTCGAGTGGAATCTCTCCCTTTTTCTGGCGCTCCAGCTTCAGCTTCCGCACGGCCAGGTATTCCAGCACCCGATCCTTAACTTTTTCCAGCCCGTAATGGTCTTCTTCCAAAATTCTGTGGGCTTCTTTGAGGTCAATCTGGTCTTCGGTACGGGTATTCCAGGGCAGACTGGTAATCCAGTCCAGATAGGTGCGAACCACGCTGGCTTCGGCGGAGTCGGGATGCATCCGGGCAAAACGTGAAAGCTCACGCTCCACCTCGGGCAGTACGCTCTGGGGCAGCTTGAGGGCCGCCACCTTTTCGCGGAACTCCTCCACTTCCATCTCGCCCTCTTCGCCGTGCAACTCGCGCTGGATGGCCTTCATCTGTTCACGCAAATAGAATTCGCGCTGGTTTTTGTCAATTTCATCCTTAACTTGTTGCTGGATGCGGCGCTGGGTCTCCATCAAGTCCAGCTCGGCGTCCAGCAAAATCGCAATGCGCTTCAGACGATCCACTACCGAGGGGGTTGCTAGAATTTGCTGCTTGTCTTCAAGCTTGAACTCGAGGTGAAACGCAATGTTGTCGGCCAGTTGCGAGGCGTCCTCCAGATTCATCACAAACTGGGCCACCTCGGGCGAAAGGTATTTTCCCTCCTTGAGCAGGCTTTCGAAGCGCTCCTTGACCTCGCGGAACAGGGCCTTAACCTCGGTGGATTTGCCTTCCACCTCGGGCATCCGCACCACACTGGCTTCCAGATATCCATCCATCTTGCGATACTGCCCAGCACGAACCCTGGCAAAAGCCTGCACCAACATCTGCACCGAGCCATCGGCGTTTTTGCGCATCCGCAGCACATTACAAGCGGTGCCTACTTCGTACAGGTCATCGGCCCCGGGTTCTTCGACTTCCTTGTCACGCTGGCTCACAATCAGGATGACACGCTCCTGGGCCAGCGCAACATCAATCGCACGAATCGAAATGGGTCTACCCGCATCAATCGGCATCACCATGCTGGGATAGATCACCGAGCCTCGTACAGGGCAGACCGGAAGGGTATCGGGAAGGTGCGTGTTGCTGGGTTTTTCAGGTTTATCACTCATCAAGATTCACCGTCTATATCGAAAGTCTACTGCGTAAACGAAAGATCAAACATGGCTTATGTCAGCAAGACCACGATCCGACATGAGTCAGTTCATGTCAAGATTAGTGAATCTAATCATAGCAATAAGAACCCCCTGGCACAATGACGTATGCTGTTGGAAATGCGCGTTGCGGTGTTTGGGATACTGCTATTGCTGTGGATCTTTTCTCCCATGCCAGAGGGGAGTACTCTTGCGGGCGCAGAGCTGCCGGGATGGAATTCGGCGCTGGCCCAGCGTAGCGGAGGCGGGTTTGGCGGACGGGGCGGATTCTCGAGACCGCGTTCAGTAACCTCGGTTCCAAGGGTCAATCCTTCCCCATCACCCTCCCTTCCGCTACCCACCCCCAGGGGCTACCCCACATTTCCGGGCTACCCTGCCACCCGTCCCCCCGTCTTCATCAGCCCAGGAACTGGGTTTGGATTTGATCTCATTGCTATCGTGTTCATCGGGGGCATCATCCTGGTTAGTTTTTCGATGATTCGTGGACTGCAGCGAGCCGGAACGGGCATCGGTGTCGGTGGGGAGCCCGAAAGCACCGTGGCCCGTCTGCGGCTTGCTACGGTATTCACCCCCGAATTGCAAGCCAACCTGCGCTACGTGGCCCAGGCCGCCGATACCGAGAGCGTGCGGGGTCTGGCCGATCTCATGGACAATACGGCTGTGCTGTTGCTACGCGACCAGGCTGGTTGGCGCTTTGGCATGTACGAAGTCTGGGCCGGAAGCCTCCAAAAAGCCGAAGGGCAGTTCGATGCCTGGATGACCGAGACCCGTTCGGAGTTTGTCGAGACCTACCAGCACTTCGAAGGCCGAGAGGTAGTTCAGGCTGGTTATACGCCCAGAGCCGAGCCCGATGGACGTTACATTCTGGTCACCCTGCTGCTGGCGGCCAGCGGCGAACTCCCCAAAGTATCTACCCCTCTGCGAACCTCGAGCGCCCGGCAGGCTCTGCTGGCCCTGGCTTCCTCGAGTCCCGTCACCACGCTGGCTGCCTACATCGCCTGGACCCCCGAGGCCAGTGGCGAAGCCCTCACCGAGCAGGACTTGCTCGTAGGCTGGCCTCAGCTCGAGCTTCTCTGAACTACTGGCCTTCAGCCATCGTCACCGCCTTCACCGCTGTCGCTACCTCTTCATAGGGGGGTTCCTGAGCCGGTACTTCTGCTATCCAGACCCAGACAATCCGGCCCGAGGCATCCACCACATACGCGGCCCGCTGCGAAAAACCTGGCAAACCCCGCAGGCTGATCTCGAGCCCAAAAGCCCTGGTAGCTTCTTTGTTGTAGTCGGAGACCAGCGAAAAGGACAGACCCAGTGTTTTCGCATATGCCCCTAGCGTCCAGGGGGTATCCACGCTGAGACCGTATACCTCGGCCCCCAGGTCGTTGTATGCAGCCAGGCTGTTCCGGAAGGTACAGAGTTCTTTTTCGCAAACACGGGTATGCGCCGCCGGAAAAAACAGCAGCACCAGGGGCTTGCCCTGCACGAGTTGGGGCAGCGGCCTGGCTTCGGCATCGGTAGTGTAGACGGTCACGTCGGGAAGAAAGTCGCCAACTTGAATCGCCATTGTGTACCAGAGATTACCCCAAAAAAGTGCGCGGCGAGTGGGTAAGCCCCTGCCCCCCAACCCCTACCCTGGTCTACTTTTCACCTGACCCAAGGATATTAGACTTGGAGGCATGGTAGTTAACCGACGCAAAACCCCAACCGTCTGGGTAGGCAAAGTGCCGAAAGGGGGCGACCATCCTGTCGTCGTGCAGTCTATGACCAACACCGACACCGCCGACATCAAGGCCACGGTGGGCCAGGTCTGGGCACTGGCCCGGGCTGGCTCGGAAGTGGTGCGCATGACCGTCAACAACGACGAAGCCGCCCAAGCCGTACCGGAAATCAAGCGCAGGCTGGCGGATCTGGGCACCGATGTACCGCTGGTGGGTGATTTTCACTTCAATGGGCATATCCTCTTGCGCAAATATCCCGAGATGGCGCGGGCACTGGACAAGTACCGCATCAACCCCGGCACCGTAGGCAGGGGCAAGCAGCAAGACCCCAACTTCAAGACCATGTGCGAGGTGGCGGTGGAGTCTGGTAAGCCGGTGCGCATTGGAGTGAACTGGGGTTCACTGGATGCCAGCCTGCTGGACGAGATGATGGACGCCAATGC
The DNA here is from genome assembly GCF_937863175.1 of uncultured Meiothermus sp. Classification (GTDB taxonomy): domain Bacteria; phylum Deinococcota; class Deinococci; order Deinococcales; family Thermaceae; genus Meiothermus. Next base: position 5,164 of record NZ_CALMCQ010000063.1, read on the forward strand.
AGCCCTGCTCGAGCCTAAAGATGCCCATCAGGTCACGCTGGAAGCCATCGTTGAGTCGGCGGTGCGCAGCTACGACTGGGCCCTCAAATACGGCCTGACCGAGAATCAGATTATCCTCTCGGCCAAGATTTCCAATGCCCCCGACCTCTGGTGGGTCTACCGCGAGCTGGCCAGGCGCACCCACGCCCCTCTGCACCTGGGCCTGACCGAGGCGGGTATGGGCATTAGCGGAATCGTGACCAGTACGGCGGGTCTGGTTCCCCTGCTGACCGAGGGTATCGGCGATACCATCCGGGTCTCGATTACCCCCGCCCCCGGCGAACCCCGTACCAGAGAGGTGGAGGTAGCCCTGGAAATCCTGCAATCCATCCGGGTACGGCAGTTCAGCCCCAGTGTCGCGAGTTGCCCTGGCTGCGGGCGCACCACCAGCAGCTTTTTCCAGGAACTGGCCTTGCAGGTATCCACCCGCCTTAATGCCCAGATGCCGGTTTGGAAGACCCAGTACCCTGGGGTTGAAAACCTCAAGGTCGCGGTAATGGGGTGTGTGGTCAACGGCCCAGGCGAGTCGAAACACGCCGATATTGGGATTTCACTGCCAGGCACCGGCGAGGCTCCCCGTGCCCCGGTCTACATAGACGGACAGCTTGCCACCACCCTCAAAGGCGACCGCATCTCCGAGGAGTTTATGGGAATGGTGGAGGAGTACATCCAGAAGCGCTACCGCAAACAGCCAGTTTGAGCTTATACGCTGGGGGAGGGGCGGCAGTGTTCTGCAAAACACCTGTGCAAAACCACTCTAACTGGCGGCTGCAACCCGCGAAAGCACCTGGCGGCTTACGGCCTTGAGGGTCTCAAAGACCCCTGCGCCGTTGGTGGCCACGGCCTCGAAGATGGGTAGGCGTTGCTCGGGGTCAATGACGGCCTGAATCATCTCCAGGGGCAGGGCATCCAGGGTATCGCGTTTGTTGGCCTGGAGCACAATCGGGATATCCTCGGCCCTGATGCCATATTCGGCCAGATTTTCGCGCAGGTTGCGCATGGATTCGGCATTGGCCCGCAAACGGTTGGGTGCCGAATCGGCGACAAACACCAGCCCATCCACCCCCCGCAAGATCAGCTTGCGGGAGGCGTTGTAAAAGACCTGGCCCGGTACCGTATAGAGGTGAAAGCGGGTCTTGAAACCCTTGACCTCGCCCAAGTCTACCGGCAAAAAGTCAAAAAACAGGGTGCGCTCGTCCTCGGTAGCCAGCGAGACCAGCTCCCCTTTGCGGTTTTGCGGCACTTGCTGGAAGACCCAGCGCAGGTTGGTGGTCTTGCCGGACATCCCGGGGCCGTAGTAGACGATTTTGAAGTTGATCTCCCTGGCAGCAAAGTTAATCGTGCTCATATTAGTTACCAAATAACTCATCCAGGAGGGCACTGGCCCCATCCCGATACTCGCTATCAATCTCCAGGGTTCCAGGATTCACCACCGAGTCTCGGGTGATGACCTCGAGGGATTGTACCGCACGCTTTCCAAAGAGCTTGATCCGGCCCACCGGGGCCGAGTTGTCGAAGATCACCACCAGCAGGGCCAGATCCCCCACTTCCTCGGCATACATGCCATGGGTTGAGCCCTGGTGCAGTAGCTCGTTAAAGCGCGGCTCCCCCAGCATCTTGGCCAGTGCTTGCGTCGCCGCCGCGTTTCCTGCAACCAGGGTGGCAAGCGAGTCCAGCGCAGGGGGCCGGGGGGCCCACAGAGCCTCCCGGTGAACCAGCACAAACCCTTTGCGATCCAGTAACAGGGCATAACGAGCCCCGCTCTCGCGCAACAGCTCCTCGAGGACACGCGAAGCCTTCTCGAATGCGCCCCCAAAGAGTGCGATTGCAGGCTCAACCATAGTAGGCTAAGTCTAGCATGCACACGTTACCCACCCCTGTGATGAATTACGCTAAAGAAACGCTGGCCCGCCTGGTGGCCCTCCCGACCGTTTCGGCGGAGAACCGCGCCATCCCCGAGACCGCCCAACTGGTGAAAGAGTTGCTGGAGGAATTGGGCCTGCAGGTCGAAATCCACCCTACCGCAGGCGCTCCCGTGGTCTATGCCGAGGGCGGCGGGGACGGCCCAACCCTGCTCTTCTACAATCACTACGACGTACAGCCTGCCGACCCCCTGGAACTCTGGGAGTCCGACCCCTTCACCCTGACCGAGCGCGATGGCAGGCTGTACGGACGCGGGGCCAGTGACGACAAGGGTGAGATCGTGGCCCGCCTGGCAGCCCTGCGCTGGCTCCAGCAAGAGCACGGGCACCTCCCCTTCCGGGTCAAGTTCGTGATTGAGGGCGAGGAGGAAATCGGCAGCCCCAACCTCGAGCCCTACGTCGAGGAGCACCGGAACCGCCTTAGTACCGATGCCGTGATCTGGGAGGCCGGGGGGGTGGACGCAGCCGGGCGTCCCCTGGTCTACTGCGGTCTGAAGGGCATTGTGGGCCTGGAACTGCGCTGTAAGACCACCGCCTACGACCTGCACAGCAGCCTGGGGGCCATCGTGCAGAACCCCCTGTACCGTCTGGCTGCCGCGGTGGCCAGCCTGCGTGACCGCGATGGAAAGGTGCTGGTAAAGGGTTTCTACGACCAGGTTCGCCCCCTCACCGATTTGGAAGAAGAAACCCTGGGCCGCATCCCCGACGAGTCACCGGCCCTCATGAAAGAATACGGCCTGAACAGCTTTCTGGGCGGAGTGAGCGGCCACGCCCTCTACAAAAAATACCTGGCCGAGCCGGTCATCAACATCAACGGCATCCACGGCGGCTACGGCGGGCCTGGCTCCAAGACCGTGCTACCCGCCGAGGGTTTTGTGAAGATGGACATCCGGCTGGTGCCCGACCAGGAGCCGCGCCACATCGTGGACCTGGTGAAGGCTCACCTCCAGGAGCACGGCTTCGACGAGATTGAGGTGATCGCACTGGAGTTCGGCGAACACCCCGCCCGCAGCGACCTGGCCTCCCCCTGGGTCAAGACCGCCCTGGAAGCCTGCCGGGAAGTCTACGGCCAGGAGCCTGTGGTCTGGCCCAATTGCGCGGGCTCAGGGCCGATGTACCCCTTCACCCATATGCTTGGCGCCCCGGTGCTGGGCCTGGGTATCG
>NZ_CALMCQ010000064.1 GCF_937863175.1 uncultured Meiothermus sp.
GGGAAGAGGGGGTGCGGATTGCCATGTTCTGGTGGCGTTATCGGGGTGGGCAGTGGTTTCGGCTGGACTCCAGGGCCCCGGCGTTGGCTGCAGATTGAACGAACCGCCCGATACTCCCACCAAACCAAACGCTTTTTGGCCAGGAACGCAAAAATCCGTATTATACTGGGCCTCAATGCGGGCGCGCTCCTATCTGTTTACGCTCTATATGGAATACCTGCACCCGGAAAACCGAGCCTGGGTGGGGGATTTGATTCGCTGGATGGAACTGCTGAAATTTAGTGAACCCGCGGTACGGGCCGCTGTCTCGCGCAGTGTTAAGCGCGGCTGGATTATCCCGGAGAAGGACGGACGGCGGGCCTACTACCGGCTTTCGCCCAGGGTGGCCTGGCAGGTTGAGAACGTGCGTGAACGGCTCTATACCTACGGCGCTCCCTGGGACGGCAAATGGCGCATTCTGGTCTACGCCGTACCGGAAGCCAAACGCACGGTGCGTGACCGCTTCCGCAACGAATTGATACTGCTGGGTTTCGGGACGCCCGCACCGGGGGTCTGGGTCAGTCCCAACGGTTCGCTCGAGGCCGCCCGCGATCTGGTGGGCTTTTATGGCCTGAGAAGCTATGTTGAGCTTTTTCAGGCCGAGCGCTTTTCCAGCACCCCACCCCTCGAGCTAGTTGAAAAATCCTTCAATCTCAAAGCAGCCCAGACTCGCTACCGTGCGTTTCTGGCGCAAAAACAAGACCGACCCCAGAACGCCGAGGAAGCCTTTGTGCGCCTCACCCACATGGTTCACCAGGCCCGCAAGAACCTCTTCCTCGACCCTGGCCTGCCACTCGAGCTAACCCCGTCCGGCTTCCTGGGACAGCGGGCTAAAGAGCAGTTTTTGCAACTCTATGATCGTCTGGCCAAACAAGCCAAACCGTTGTTCCTGAGCGAATCTGTCGCCGCCGATTAGTCTCGGGGATTTGCACACGGATGGTTAATCCCCCTGGGGAGCGAGTGCTGGAGCCTTTTCACTCGGGGCAATTCCGATCTCCGCCCCTGGCACTATGCCTGCAAGGTTCCAGCGCCCAGGGTACCGGCTGGCCCCTTGCAGGCGAGCGGATGGTTTACCTGGCCAGCGCGCTGGCCCAGGCTGTGCTGGAGACGCGGGTGCATCTCGAGGTCGCGGGCTATCCAGCAACCGTAGGTGGCTCTCGGATTCGAGCTTCCCGTTGAACTAATCCAGTACGCCCCGCCCTACTTGAGAACTGGCGCAAAGACTACGAAATCACCCGCCGACCTGGCAGCCAGTGGCTCCAGGCCGGCACCTCGCTGGCCTTGCGGGTTCCCGGTGCCATCACCCCGGCTGAGCCCAACGACCTGCTCAACCCGCTGCACCCCGGAATTGCTCAGGTGAGGTTGCGGCGGCGGGCCCTGGCCTGGGACGAGCGGTTGTTCTGAGCCTCCTGGTCAGGCGACGGGTTCAAAGCCGCACTTCTCGAATGCGCTCGAGAAAGTCGTGCACGATATTCCCGGTCAGGCCCCAGATGTCGTAGCCGCGCCAGGGATAATGCCAGACCCTGCGCCTGAGCCTGCCAAACTCCTCCGAAAACTCACCCCCCAAGCCGATAGGGAAGCGGTTGCTGGGGGGCGGGGTGCGTTCTTCGGCATAGGCGGGGGCAGCCAGCAAATCTTCAATGGGCACCCAGAGCAACTCGCCCACTTCCTGGGGATTTGGAGACAGGTGGGGCTCCTGAGTAATGCGGCCCAGCAAGGGAAAAACCCGGTAGCCAAAGGGGGAGAGGGTGGGGTTGAGGTGGCCCAGAATTTCTACATAGCTGGGGTCTAACCCCACTTCCTCCCAGGTCTCGCGCAAGGCGGCTTGCTCGGCGCTCTCGCCATCGTCAAAGCGCCCGCCAGGAAAGCTAATCTGGGCGGGATGGTGGGGAAGATGAGCACTGCGAACCGTAAACAGAAGCCTGCCTTCCCACACAGGCAGCAAAACGGCTGCATCCACAAACCCCTGGGGTAGCAAAAGCTCCTGGGGCGGGCGGATCACAGCGGCTTTGAGAAACTCGGATTTCATACCTTCCTAACCAAGCCCAAAACTCCAGGGGGCAGCGCTCACAACTAAAGGCAATTTTGCTCGCAACGCTCACGCAGCAAAACCTCTGGGTTCACCATTTCCTGGCGGCACAGGGCCACCATCAGCCACAGCGCCTCGGATAGATTGCCCTGCTGGACGGCTTCGATCAGGCTGGCCCGATTGGCGGGAGGTGTGTCGAGTTTTTTCTGAATCTCAAAGGCTCGAGCCAGCGCCCCTAGACTGCGCGGCACCTGGTCACAGATGGATCTTGCAGGCTTACCCTCGGAGGCTTTGATGGTCTGCCAGTTGGCGATTACGGCCTCGGCGGTCTCGGCTTGCACGTTGCCAAACACATGCGGGTGGCGGCGGATGAGCTTGTCCACGATGTGCTGCTCGACCTGGGGATAGGCAAATGTACCCTCCTGCTCAGCAATTACCGAGTGGAAAGCCACTTGCAGCAATACATCACCCAGTTCTTCGGCCAGTTCGCTAGGATCGCCCCGACCCATGGCATCTACGGCTTCGGCGGCCTCCTCGAGCAGGTAGGGCCGAAGGCTCTGGTGGGTCTGCTTCTGATCCCAGGGGCAGCCATCGGGTGCGCGGAGGCGGCGCATGACCTCCAATAGACGTTCCATGCTTTATAGCCTAGCGGATTCTGGGAAGCAGATTATGCCTTTTTAAGCAAACGCCACAGCAGGAATCCGCCCACCCACGAGCATCCGATCAGGATCAGGCTCAGCGGATCCACCGGGGCCGTGTCGCCAAGAGCCAGGCCCTGGGGGCTGGGGTAGGGGGGGCCCGTCGTGCGGGTCAGAATGAATAACAGCGATATCAGACCCACCAGCCCGATCGCACCCAGGTAGGTTCCACGCTCCATGCTGGCGGGCATCTCGAGCAAGCGGGTCAGCAGCAAAAAACCCCCATACATCAGTTGAAATCCCAACAACATCATGAACATCAGAGCGTACCAGAACCCCGCGCCTTGCAGCCCTAAAGGGGTCTCGTTGCCAAACAGCTCACCGCACAGCCCGCCTCCCAGAAAAGTGTCTCCAAGACCTAGCAACTGCAAGAAGAAAGGGGCGATCAGCGAGGCGGCAGCCCAGCGCACCTGGGGACTGGAAAAACCTGATGAGACATTATTCATGCCGTTCTTATCATGCCGCAGAGGGGTGAGGGTAGTGTGTAATGACCTCGAGGGCGGAGGGTCAAATGCCTGCAGTTACTTGTCCTCGGTTACCGACACCCGTTTTTGGATTCGGGACATTTGACCATAGTGGGTTTGCCTACCTTAACCTGGGGAGATTTCGGAGATTTCAATGCTGATACGTTTCGGGGTGATTTTGTTGCTGCTGGGCTGGGCTTTTGCTCAGGGCCAGGGCCTCCGGGTGGAAAATGCCTGGGTACGGCTGGTGCCAAACCAGACCACAGCGGCCTATATGGTGCTGGTAAACACCGGTGCGCGCCCAGTCCGGGTGCTGGGGGTCAGTAGCCCGATTGCAGCTCGAGGAGAGCTGCACCAGACCCAGTTTGTAGACCCCAACGACCACCTGGGAATGGATCACCGTCACAGCCCAGAAATGAAGGGACTGGAAGTGACCGGGATGCGCCCGGTAAAGGAGCTGGTGGTTCCGGCCAGGGGGCGGCTGGAGCTCAAGCCTCGTGGAACTCACATCATGCTGATTGACCTGCGCCAGCCCCTACGGCAAGGGCAGCGGGTGCGGCTGGTGCTGCGGCTCGAGGGGGGACGAACCCTCAGTGTGGATGCGGTAGTTCGGGCACAATAGGGCCACGTATCAAGGCCCCGGATGTATCAGATGAAACCGAGGTCAGGCGTGAACAAATGCAGTGATCCCAAAATGAACCAGGAGCGTAGCTGATGCCGCGTCGAGCCATATGGATTACTTTGATGGCTGGCCTGCCCTTGCTGCTGGCCATTGCTGCCTTCCTCTTGATGCGCGATATCTACCAGCCCTACGGAACCCGCCTTTTGAACATCCGTGCGGCAGAAGCTAACGAATTCACCCTCACTGCCCACACTGGCTCGACCAAGAGCCTGTCCGACTTCCGGGGTAAGGTGGTATTGATTTTCTTTGGTTTTGTGAACTGTCCGGATGTCTGCCCCACCACTATGCTCGAGCTGGGAAGCGTCTACAAGGTCCTCACCCCAGGCGAGCAAGAGCGGGTGCAGGTTTTGCTGATCTCGGTGGATCCCGAGCGCGATACCCCAGAGTTGCTTGCAAAATACACGACTTTCTTTGGCCCTACCTTTCTGGGCCTGACCGGAACACCTGAGCAGCTTGCCGAGGTCGCAAAAAAATACGGGGTCTTCTTCCAAAAATCAGCCATCAAGTCACCGATCGAATATAACGTAGACCACACCGCTACGGTCTTCGCCCTCGATCCCAGAGGTCAACTGCGCCTCATTTATCGCTACGGCATGGCTGCCGCAACCGATCGAATGGTGGAAGATGTGCGCTGGCTCTTGCGGGATTGATACCAGGCCTGACGGATCTCCCTGCTGGTGCTCCGGCACGTTAGTTTTCGAGCTAGATGTGGCCTCTGGAATGGTGAGTGTTTTTGGGGTCTACAGCTCATACCGATTTCTTTGTTACCAGTCCCCGGAAGCACTCTTCAAAAAGATTTTTGCTACAGCAGTGTCTTTTTGAAGCGTGGGGTGGGTAAACCCCTCTTCGCAAGGCCAGATTGAGCGGGTCGGCCTCGAGGGCAATTGTGAACAAAAAGCCAGGTTCCATCCTGCGATTCCGGCCCCTTGATTAACTCGTGATGCCCGTATATACTTCTAGGGTTGCGTTTCCTCAGGCCAGCCCCGGTCGTGAGGTTGCATCGGTTGCGCTCACGGGAAAGCCGTCGCGCAATGCGAGGAATGAGCGTGCTAGAGCACTCTCTGCCTTCGCAAGCGATTCTTGAGAATCCAGGGGCGAACCTCGGGCCACCGGCCTGATTCGCTTCTCGACGGGAACCCCGCACCGAGCGCAGCGCAAGTACGCAGACCTCAGTGTGGGGCTTTAGTTTCTATAGAGAAGTTCAGTTAAACGAAAGGATGTGATTACACTGCCAACCATCAACCAACTCCTCCGCAAAGGCCGTGCTCCGGTTGCTAAAAAGAGCAAAGTGCCCGCCCTCAAGGGGAGCCCCTTCCGTAAGGGGGTCTGCACCGTGGTGCGCACCGTCACCCCCAAGAAGCCCAACTCGGCGCTGCGCAAGGTGGCCAAGGTTCGTCTGTCCAGCCAGTACGAAGTTACCGCCTACATCCCCGGCGAGGGCCATAACTTGCAGGAGCACTCGGTGGTGCTGATTCGCGGGGGCCGTGTCAAAGACCTTCCGGGGGTGCGCTATCACATCGTGCGCGGCATCTACGACACCCAGGGTGTGAAAGACCGCAAGAAGAGCCGCTCCAAGTACGGGGCCAAGAAGCCCAAGGCCGATGCCAAGGGTGCGGCAGCCAAGAAGAAATGACATGGATGCCGCCTTCCCCTGCCGGAAGGGTAGGGCGGCCTGAGTGAGGTCTGAGTATGTCGCGTAGAAGACAAGCAGAAGTTCGCCAACTCGAGCCCGACCACCTCTATGGGGATGTGGTGGTGTCGGCCCTCATCAACCGCATGATGCGTGATGGCAAAAAGAACCTGGCGGCCAAAATCTTCAAGGATGCCTGCGAGATTATCCAGGACAAGAGCGGTCAGGAGCCCCTCAAGGTCTTTAAGGCCGCCCTGGACAACGTGCGCCCTCGTGTTGAGGTGCGCAGCCGCCGGGTCGGTGGGGCCAACTATCAGGTTCCCATCGAGGTCTCGCCGCGTCGCCAGCAGACCCTGGCCCTGCGCTGGATTGTCAATGCGTTCAACGGCCGGGGTGAGCGCGAAGCCCACCAGCGCCTGGCTGCCGAACTTTTGGAGGCCGCCGAGGGCAAGGGCAACGCGGTCAAGAAGAAGGAAGATGTAGAGCGTATGGCCGATGCCAATCGGGCCTACGCCCACTACCGGTGGTGAGTATGTCCGTCAAGACAGGAGTTGACCTCAAGCTGTTCCGCAACATCGGGATAGCGGCGCACATTGACGCCGGTAAAACCACCACTACCGAACGCATCCTCTACTACACCGGGCGTATCCACAAAATCGGTGAGGTGCACGAGGGGGCGGCCACCATGGACTGGATGGCGCAGGAGCGCGAGCGCGGCATCACCATTACGGCTGCTGTGACCACCGCCAACTGGAAACACAGCGGCACAGGGGTCGAGCACCGCATCAACATCATTGATACCCCTGGCCACGTGGACTTTACTATCGAAGTCGAGCGCTCTATGCGGGTGTTGGATGGCGCAGTCGCAGTCTTCGATGCTTCCCAGGGGGTGGAGCCCCAGTCCGAGACCGTCTGGCGTCAGGCCGACAAATACCGTGTACCCCGGGTGGCCTTCGCCAACAAGATGGACAAGACCGGGGCAGACATTTGGCTGGTAGTCAACACCATGAAGGAGCGCCTGGGGGCCAAGCCAGTGCTGATGCAACTCCCCATCGGGCGTGAAGATACCTTCCAGGGCATTGTTGATGTGCTGCGCCAGAAGGCCTATCTGTACGGCAACGACCTCGGCACGGATATCCGCGAAGTTGAAATCCCCGAGGAGCTGAAAACCCAGGCTGCCGAATACTTCGAGAAGCTGGTCGAGGCGGCTGCCGATTACGATGAGAACATCATGGTCAAGTTCCTCGAGGGCCAAAAGCCTTCCGAGGATGAGATCATTAAGGCCGTCCGCAAGGGCACCATCGCCATCGAGATTTTCCCGGTCTTTTTGGGTTCGGCCCTGAAGAACAAGGGTGTGCAGCTTCTGCTCGACGGTGTGGTGGACTTCCTGCCCTCACCCCTCGATATCCCCCCCATCAAGGGCAAGCTGGAGGAGGGCGAAGAAGTGGAGCGCCCCGCCGATCCCAGCGCGCCGCTGGCCGCCCTGGCCTTCAAAATCATGGCCGACCCCTACGTGGGCCGCCTGACCTTCATTCGGGTCTACTCCGGTACGCTCAGGTCGGGCTCCTACGTGCAGAACACCACCAAGGGCAAGAAGGAGCGCGTAGCCCGGCTGCTCCAGATGCACGCCAACCACCGTGAGGAAGTCGAGGAGTTGAAGGCGGGCGAGCTTGGCGCGGTGGTGGGTCTCAAGGAAACCATTACCGGCGACTCGCTGGTAGGCGACGGCGACGAGGCGGTGACCCTCGAGTCCATCGAAATCCCCGAACCCGTAATTGACCTGGCCATCGAACCCAAGACCAAGGCCGACCAGGACAAACTGGGTGTGGCCCTGTCGCGCCTGGGCGAGGAAGACCCCACCTTCCGGGTCTCCACCGACCCCGAGACCGGCCAGACCATCATCTCCGGCATGGGCGAGCTGCACCTCGAGATCATCGTGGATCGCCTCAAGCGCGAGTTCAAGGTGGATGCCAACGTGGGCAAGCCCCAGGTAGCCTACCGCGAAACCATCACCCGCAACGTGGATGTAGAGGGCAAGTTTGTGCGCCAGTCGGGGGGTCGCGGTCAGTACGGCCACGTCAAAATCAAGGCCGAACCGCTGGGCCGGGGCTCGGGCTTCGAGTTCGTCAACGCCATCGTGGGTGGTGTCGTCCCCCGCGAATACATCCCGGCGGTGCAGAAGGGGATCGAGGAGTCCATGCAGAGTGGGCCGCTAACCGGATTCCCCATTGTGGACTTGAAAGTGACCCTCTACGACGGGAGCTACCACGAGGTGGACTCCTCCGAAATGGCCTTCAAGATTGCGGGCTCGATGGCTATCAAGGAAGCCATCGAGAGGGGTGGTGCGGCGATCCTCGAGCCCATCATGCGCGTCGAGGTGATTACCCCCGAGGACTTCCTGGGCTCCATCATTGGCGACCTCAACAGCCGCCGTGGGCAGATCCAGGGCATGGAAGAGCGTGGCAATGCCCGTCTGGTACGGGCACATGTCCCTCTGGCCGAGATGTTCGGCTACGCCAACGACATGCGCTCGATGAGCCAGGGCCGGGCCCAGTTCTCGATGTTCTTCAACCACTACGAGCAGGTTCCCCAGAACATTGCTCAGAAGCTAATCAAGGGGCAGTAAGTGTGTCGTGGGACGCGAGTCTTGTTTCAAGAAAGAACCCGCGACCAGAGACGAAACAAGGAGTGAAACCAGTATGGCGAAAGGCGTATTCGAACGCACCAAACCACACGTAAACGTGGGGACCATCG
>NZ_CALMCQ010000065.1 GCF_937863175.1 uncultured Meiothermus sp.
TACCCCGGTCTACTCGGCTACCGAAGGCTTTGTGGTGCGAATGGCCTATGGCCCAGTGGGAGGACTGCAAATCTTTGTGCTTGGGGCCGGCGAGAGGCGCTATTACTACGCCCACCTCGAGCGCTTCGCGCCGGGCCTCGAGGAGGGCAATTGGGTGACCCCGCAGACCCTCCTGGGTTATGTGGGCAACACCGGCACTGCCCGCACCACTCCACCCCATCTGCACTTTGGCATCTACGAGGGTAGCCGTGAAACCTGCGATTACCGCGCTCTGGATCCCTTGCCGTTGCTGCGCGACCGCAACGGGCGAACTCTTGGGGGCCGTTAAGGGAGTCTGAACCACCCTGAAGATAACCCCGATTCTGCTCTTACGGTTTCTTTTGCCAGAGATGGGTTGCTATATTTCGACCAGAAGGCCACCAGTCTCCAGTCCGACGGGCCGAGGGTTTATGCTGTTTCAGAGCTTATTTTTATTTGGTGCCAAGGGGCGGAATCGAACCGCCGACACTGCGATTTTCAGTCGCATGCTCTACCGACTGAGCTACCTTGGCGTCTGGCCCCCGAACTTCGGGGGTCAAATTGATTTTCGCCCAAAGAAGGCGAAAACCTTTTAACCCCAGAAGCGGGAGTCGTCTGGCGCTCCGGACGGGACTTGAACCCGCGATCTCCCACGTGACAGGCGGGTATGTTAACCAACTACACCACCGGAGCAGGTTGTAGCGCAGCGTCGGAGTCGTCCGAACGGGCACATTGGATAATAGCGGCTGGCCTGATGGGTGTCAAGCATGCTGACCTGGAAAGAGGTGCTTGCCAAGCACAAAACCCTGCGGGGGATAGGCCCCCGCAGCCTGCTGGTGGATCGGGGTGAGTCCGGCTACCCCAACCGCTTTCTGCCGGATGGCTCGATTCTGTATCCGGGCGAGGGGCTCTCGGGCCATCAGCAGCCCCTGGGGGGCAACCGGACTCTGCTCTGGGCCCTGGCTTCCCAGACCCCCATGCGGGTGTACCAGCGCGAGAAGGCCAACCAATGGCACGATCGTGGCTTGTTTCGAGTGGAAAGCGTGGAGTATCGGCTGGAAGAGACCGAGCGCCGCTATGTCTACTGGTTCCGGCTGGTTCCGTTAAAGGCCTCTACCTGATCTAGAAACTGCCGCAGTTTGAGGGGGTCTTTGAGCCGGGGCGCTGCCTCCACCCCGCTGCTCACGTCCACCGCGTAGGGCAGTAAGCTCAGTACAGGCTCGAGGTTATCTGGGGTCAGGCCCCCGGCGATAATCAGCCGGGGGTGTTGCAGGAGCGGGGTTATCCAGTCCAGCGGATAGCGTTGCCCGCTTCCCGGGGTTACCCCGTCCACCAAAAGCGCATCGGCGGGGTAGTCCAGCCAGTCGGGCCGGGCCGGGCCCGATAGTTTGAATGCCTTGATAACCGGATAAAACCGGCGGATTTGCTCGGCCCATTCGGGGGGCTCGAGGCCATGAAGCTGGGCCACCTGGAGCCGGGCGGTTTGCATTTGCTCCAGCACAACCTCGGGGGGCGCGTCCACAAACACCCCCACCCGGACGATAAAAGGCCCCAGGGCTTCCACGATGGGACGAATCCGGTCGGGCTCTACGGAGCGCCGGGTTCCAGGAGCCAGGATGAACCCCACCGCCCAGGCCCCCAGTTGCTCGGCCAGCAGGGCGTCTTCCAGGCGGGTAATCCCGCAAATCTTGGCCCGTACCATTCGTTCAGTGTCTCATAACTTTGTCTTTGCCGTAATCGCCTGGCTGCCCAAAGTAACGGGAGAATAACGGTATATGTGCAATATAGCTATGGTGTAGAACTTTATTCAGGAGGTGGGCCGGTGAGGATATATCGTGTAGGGACACTGTTGCTGCTTGGGATACTGGCATCTTGTGGGGAGCCTGCTACAGGCAGCATCTCGGGCCAGGTGAGTTTTTCTACTGGCGGTAGCCAGGCTGGAAGTGCAATCCAGGTCTCGCAGAGGCCCTTTGCCCAGACCAGTGAAACCGATTTTGTACCTGGAGAGGTGATTGTCAAGTTTCGGGCTGGGGTAAGCCTGCAAGCGGTTCACCGCCTCCAGATAGCAGGGGTGGAGTTGCAGCGGGTCGAGAACCTGGACACCCAGGGCATGGCGCTGTGGCGGGGCGCTGCCAGCAAACCCCAGACCCTCGAGGTCGTGCGGGCCCTGTCCCGCCGGGCCGATGTGCTCTATGCCCAGCCCAACTATATCCGCCAGGCCTTCAAAACCCCCAACGATTCTTTCTACAATCTTCAGTGGCACTATCCGGCCATCAACCTGCCTGCCGCCTGGGATATCGAGGATGGGGTTGACCCTACGGTGGTGGTTGCGGTCATAGACTCGGGTATTGTCAAAGCCCACCCCGACATCCCCCAGCCAGTCCAGGGATATGACTTTATCTCCAACCCACAGATTGCCAACGATGGGGGCGGGCGGGACAACGATCCCGAAGACACCGGCAATGTTGCTCCCGGCGCACCCCCCGAGGCCCTGAGCGGCTACCACGGCACCCACGTGGCCGGAACGGTCGCGGCGGCTACCAACAACAGCCTGGGCGTGGGTGGGGTCAGTTGGGGTGCCCGCCTTCTGCACCTCCGCGCCCTGGGAGTCGGCGGGGGCAGCGACGCCGACATTATCGCCGCCCTTCGCTGGGCGGTGGGACTCCCGGTTTCGGGCGTGCCCGCCAATGCCAGTCCGGCGGCAGTGGTCAATATGAGCCTGGGGGGCCGGGGATCTTGTGCACCGGCCTGGCAGGATACCATCACCCAGGCTTCCAACCAGCCCCAGCGCCCCATCATTGTGGTGGCTGCTGGCAACAGCGCCGAAGATGCCTCCGACTTCACCCCTGCCAGTTGTAGTGGAATCATTACGGTGGGCGCCACCGAAACCCGGGGTTTCCGCTCCTACTACTCCAACTATGGCACCCGTATAGATGTGATGGCGCCGGGGGGGGATATAACCATTGACCGTAACAATGATACCTATGTAGATGGGGTGCTGAGCCCACTCAAGGACGATACCAAGACAGGTGCCGCTCAATTCAACTATGTTTTCTACCAGGGCACCTCGATGGCCAGCCCGCATGTGGCGGGTCTGGTGGCCCTGATGAAAGCCCGCCGCACCGACCTGACCTTTCCGGAGGCGCTGGACATCCTCAAGAGCACGGCCGTACCCCTGAGTGCAACCAATTGCACCGGGCGCCCGTCGGATCGGATCCCCCCCAGTTTCCCCACCCTGGCCGGCAGCGACTGCGGCGCGGGCCTGGTCAACGCGCAGGCGGCGGTGACTGTCGCGGGCAGTGTGACCCCCAGTTATACCCTGGTGCTCAATCCCACCTCGGCCACCCTGAGTCCCGCCCCCGGCAGCAGCGTGGAGATTACGGTCAACCTTGTACGCATAGCTGGCTTTACCAGTCCGGTCAGCCTGACCCTTAGCGGAACCCCTGCCGGGGTGAGCGGGCAGTTCACCCCCAGCAGCGTCACCGGCAACACCAGCACCCTGCGCCTCGAGGCCAGTGGAAGCCCGGCCCCTGGGAACTATAGCCTTACCCTCAGTGCCAGCGGAGGCGGCATCAACCGCTCGGTGGGGCTTGCCCTGACCGTGGGTACCGCCGCACCCCCGCCAACCGTGCAGGGAACGGCGGTCTTTGCCCTGTATGTCGCAGGAAATGATATTGACATCAATAAGTCGGCGGTTGTGAACATCAGCCAGACCGGCCAGACCGCACCCTATCTGTTCAACAACCTGCCGGGCGGCGACTATATCGTGATTGCCTGGAAGGACGTGGATAATGATCAAGACGTCACCCCAGGGGACTACCTTGGCGGCTATACCAATACCGATGGCGATCTGCTCCTGGTACGCCCCACCGCCAACAACATCAACGTGCCGCTCTCGGTGGTGCAGGGTACGCAAAAGCTGAAACTGCCCGGTCGGGAAGGAGTTTCCCTGCTACCCAGCCTGCGACAGCTATACCGTAGATAGCGTTTCTGGAACGTACTTATTCAGAACCTCAAACATCCCTCCCCCTGGGGGGGGTTTTGAGCAGGCTCCTGCTTCGCGGCGGGTAGTTGGAGGTAGCAGCCATCGAGCGCAGGGTATGCAGGAGAAGACGGCCTTTCGTGGGAGGGTGGGGGCCATGGTCGCCTCACTCCTCCCATCGGGGGGAGGGGTCAGGTGCCAGAGCGCGAGTTTCACCGGAAGCCTGTGGAGACCGTTCCTTCTACGAAAATGCTGTGCGGGGCTTATTTTTGGTCGCTGGCACCCGTGTAAAAAAGTAGCCAAAACCGCCCTGTGCTCTGGAAAGACCCTCATCCATGCAGGCCGTTGGATCACTGCCAAAATTCGGTGGGGGTCAGACCTCGCCCGCATCCCAGAGCTGGTGGAAGCTTCTGGGGCTGGGCTCGAGACCCGCACGGCCTTGCGTCCAGGCCTTGAGCACCGGCACGATGGTGTTGTCGAGGGCTTTGTGGGGGAGCATCCGAATAGCCTTGGAAGCCAGGCTATAGGCCCAGGGCTGGGTCATGGCCAGGGCGTAGCCTTTGATGGCGGCGGCCTCCAATTTGGGGGTCAGCCCTTCGTCCACGGCCCGGTTGCGCCAGGTAAGGAGCAGCCGGGGGATGGGAATCCGCACCGGGCAGGCCTGAAAACAGGCCCCGCACAGCGAGGAGGCATAGGGCAGCGGTTTGGTTTCTTCGAGACCCAACAGCCCTGGTGACAGAATCGCGCCGATGGGGCCGCTGTAGACGTAGCCATAGGGGTGACCGCCGGTCTGGCGGTAGACCGGGCAGGCGTTCAGGCAGGCTGCACAGCGCACACAGCGCAGCGTCTCCCAGGCCAGGGGGTCGGCCAGCACACTGCTGCGCCCATTGTCCACCAGGATTACATGAACTTCTTCGGGGCCATCGCTCTCGCCTGCGGTGCGCGGCCCCTGCAGGAGCGAGACAAAGGTGCCCAACCGCTGGCCGGTGGCGGCGCGGGCGGTGAGCGAGAGGAAGACCGAGAGGTCGGAGAAGCGGGGCAGGAGTTTCTCGATGCCTACCAGGGCCACGTGGATGCGCGGGGCCGAGGTGGAGAGCCGGATATTGCCCTCGTTTTCGATCAGGGCCAGGGTGCCGGTCTCGGCCACCACAAAATTGGCCCCCGAGATGCCCATATCGGCTTTTAGAAAACCCTCGCGCAGCAGCTTGCGGGCCACAGCGGCCAGGTCTTCGGGGCTGGCCCCGGTGGGGGTCTGGAAGCGCTGGTGGAAAAGTTGGCGGATCTGATCCAGGTTGAGATGGATGGCCGGCCCCACGATGTGCGAGGGCGGCTGGCCCAGGAGCTGGATGAGGTACTCGCCCAGGTCGGTCTCGAGGGTCTCGATGCCCATGCCTTCCAGCATGGGGTTGATGCCCAGCTCCTCCGAGACCATGGTTTTGGCCTTCACCACTTTTTTGACCTGGCCCGCCCTGGCAATTTCGGCCACGATGCGCCGGGCAGCCTCGGCATGCTCGGCCCAGTGCACCTGCACCCCATTACGCTTCAGGCTGGCCTCGGCCTGTAGCAGGTACTGGTCCAGATTCATCAAGACATGGTTCTTGACCCCCTCGGCCCAGTGCCGCCAGGTTTCAGCATCCACCTCGGCGTAGGCCAGCCGCCGCTTGCCGTCAAAGTTGAGGGTGGCCCCCGTTACCGAGTCGCGCACGTGGGGCTCCTCGCGTAGCACTCGAGCCGACTCCTGGGGGTACTGGTTGGCGGTGAGTTTCATGGCTGCCTCTCTGAGATTTTGTAAAAGGTCAAACGCCAGGGGTCAAGAGCTGGATGCTGATGGCTGAGGTCATTACCGAAAACCACAAGACTATCTGGAGAGGTGGATCAATCAAAGGCGGGGCTACCTGACCTGGTAAGCAGTACCAACCCAGACCGGAGACCTTCACTGCGCTGCCTCCCACAACACCGAGGCCAGGGGCCTGACCGGCAGGCTCAACCGCCGGTTTTTGATGCGCCCATCGAGGTGGAGCATACACCCGCCATCGGCGCTGGCGAGGTAGTCAATCTGACTGGTGGGGGGCAGGGTGGAGAGCTTGCGATCGGCCATGCTCAGGGCCACCTCGGGCAGCTTGACCGAGAACAGTCCGCCAAACCCGCAGCACTCTTCGGCAGCAGCCCAGTCTACAATTTCGGCCCCGGCGTTGCGCAGCAGCGTGAGGGGTTCTGACTTGATGCCCAGCTCGCGCAGGCCGTGGCAGCCGTGGTGGTAGGCGACGCGGTGGCCTTGCAGCCCGTTGCCCAGGTGGGTAACTTTTAGCACCTTGACGATAAACTCGGCCAGCTCGTAGGTTTTGTGGCTCAGGGCTTCGGCCCTGGCAAACATTCTGGGATGGTGGCGGTAGAGTTCGGGGTAGAAGGCCCGCAGCATGGTGGTGCAGGAGCCAGAGGGCAAGACCACGTGCTCGGCATCCTCGAGCACCCCCAGGGTATGTTCGGCCACCTGGCGGGCCTCGGCCCAGTAGCCCGCGTTGTAGGCGGGCTGACCGCAACAGGTCTGGCCCTGGGGAAAATCCACCGTACAATCCAGGCTGCGCAGCAGCTTGACCGCAGCCACGCCAGCATCGGAAAAGAACTGGTCGGCGACGCAGGTGATAAAGAGAGAAACCTTCATGTTTAGCGGATTATATCCAGTCCGCTTGCCAGATTGCATCCGCTGGGTCAAACCTGGCTAATATAGAACCCAGGAGGACTTTTGTGAGGCGCAAAATTGTACTGACCACCTCGAGCGATCTCGAGGGCTACCAGATTACCGAGTACCTGGACGTGGTGTTTGGTGAGGCCATTCTGGGGGCCAACATCTTCCGCGACCTGCTGGCCTCGGTGCGCGACATCGTGGGCGGGCGCAGCGGGGCCTACGAGGCCGAGTTACGCAAAGCCCGTGAGATTGCCCTGAATGAGCTCGAGCAGGCCGCAATGACCCGGGGAGCCGATGCGGTTATTGCCGTAGACATTGACTACGAGACCGTGGGCCAGGG
>NZ_CALMCQ010000066.1 GCF_937863175.1 uncultured Meiothermus sp.
ACCTCGGCCCCCAGAGCCTGGGTCAGCAGCAACCCGTACCGGGTGGCCTGTTGGCTGCACTCGCTGCCATCGGTAGCAATCAGCAGGTGTTTGTATAACACCGCCCCGGGCTCCGCACTGGGGGGTTCGAAGGACTCGTGCACCACCAGCACCGGCCTGGGACTGCGGGATAGCACTGCTTCGGCGACCGAGCCCATCATCCAGCGCCTCAGTCCACTACGGCCATGGGTGCCCAGGACAATCAGATCGAAGTCTGGAGCTTTCTGCACAATCACTTGCTCGGGATAGCCGGTGGGTTGAATAGCCTTGAAATCTATCCCCAGCTTTTGGGCCAGTGTGGCGGCTTGCTCGAGGGCCAGCTTGCCCTGGTGGCGGTCAATGTCGCGCAGCATGGTCAGGCGGGTTCGCAAACCGGAGTCGGCAGGTTCTTCGCCAGGCTCGAGTACATGGATTAGTTCCACCTTGACCCCCAGGCGAACCGCCAGCTCGAGGCCCACCCGAACGGCCTTCTCGCTGCCTGTACTGCCATCCGTGGCAATCAGAAAGCGCCTGAAGAGGGGTATGTTCATAAGCTCACCTGCTTTCAACCCGCTGCGGGTTCAGGGGCCTGTAAGTCCAAGCCAGATCATCAAATAGAGGGCCTGGGTGCTCACAAAACCCCTCGAGGGAAAGAATAGACGGGTGGTATTACCAAGGCATTACCCGGCCCCAGGCAACGCCGCCACCGCTTTTTCGCCCTCCGACCGCGACATTCATCGCTCATAGTTGGTGGGAAACCGCGTCTTTTTGTGGTACTTTTTCAGGGGGTAGCGCTGTTTCTAACGATCCACTGGGCGAACTACCAAAATACCCGTAAGGCCCTGCGAAGGAGGTGGCGGTGAAGTATAGCCTTGGTACAGCGTTGCTATGGATCGGGGGCTACCTGCTTTTGGCCGCTGCTCCCTTGCTGATCGCCTACTGGGGGCCTTTGCCCCCGCCCCGCAATTTCTGGGTGGAGTTCTCGGTTGGGCTGGGTTTTGTGGGCCTGGCCATCCTGGGTCTGCAATTTGTGCTGACCGGGCGCTTTGCCCATGTGGCCACCAGCCTGGGCCTCGACTCCATGCTGCAGTACCACCGCCAGGCCGGACTGGTTGCTTTTTTCTTTATCCTGGCCCACCCGCTGATCCTCTTTCTCGCCGATCGAGCTTATCTCGAGTACCTCGACCCCCGCGCCAACCTGCCGCGGGCGCTGGCCCTTTCGGCGGCGCTGGGGGCGCTGGGACTGCTGATTGTGAGTACCCTCTGGCGGCAACCCCTGCGGCTGCCCTACGAGTGGTGGCGCTTATTGCACGGGTTGCTGGCCCTGTTCGTGGTCTTGGTCGGACTGGTGCATATCCTCCAGGTGGGATTCTATGTCTCGCCAGGGTGGAAACAGGCCCTGTGGGTTTTGTTGACCGGTTCAGCCCTGGCCTTGCTGATCAACACCCGCATTGTCAGGCCGCTGAAAATGCGGCAAAAGCCCTGGCGGGTAAGCGAGGTGCGGGAAGAACGGGGCAGGGCCTGGACGCTGGTATTACAGCCCGAGGGCCACCCAGGGATGAATTTCCTGCCGGGCCAGTTTGTCTGGTTGGTTCTGGGGAAGTCTGCCTTCTCGATCCAGCAACACCCGTTCTCGCTGGCCTCGAGCGCAACCAGACCTGACCGGCTCGAGCTGACCATCAAGGCGCTGGGTGATTTCACCGCCCGCACTGGCGATGTCCAGCCGGGCGCTCGTGCCTACCTGGAGGGGCCGTATGGCTATTTCGTCCCCAATCCCAACCCCAGCCGAGGGGCCGTGTTCATTGTAGGGGGGGTGGGCATCACCCCGGTGATGAGCATGTTGCGCACCTTCCGCGACCGCCGCGATCCCAGGCCGCTCTGGCTGATCTATGCCAACCCTGACTGGGAGCGGGTACTGTTTCGGGAGGAACTCGAGGTCCTGGAACCAACCCTCGAGCTGAAGGCGGTGCATGTTCTGGAAAACCCGCCCGAAGGCTGGACTGGCGAGAGGGGTCGCATTGGTCCGGCCCTGCTGGATCGCCACCTCCCCGACGACCGGGGCGAAGGTTTCGACTACTTTGTGTGTGGTCCTGAGCCTATGATGGACTCGGTGGTGCCTCACCTGAGAAAGCGAGGGGTGCCCCTGCGATCCATCTTCTCGGAGCGCTTTCAAATCGTATAGGAGAAATCGTGCTGCACATATACGTTCGATGGGTGGCCAACGGGGTGGGGCTTTTGCTGGCCCTTCTGGTGACGCTGTTGGCCTGGTGGAGGGCTTAAAGCAGTTCCCACCGGTAATCCCGGCAACCCACCAGAACCCCGGTCATGCGCTGTGTTCCTGCAACATCACCTTCAGCAAGTCGAAGCGCGAGATAATGCCCACGATTTTGCCCCGCCGGACCACCGGGATGCGGTTGATGTCGTGCTGGAGCATCAGCGCCAGCACCCGCTCGAGCGAGGCCTCGGGCGAGACCGTGACCACCGGACTGCGCATGATGTCCTGGGCCCGGAGGTTGCGGGCAGCCTTATAGACCTTCTCTACCTGGTCGGGGTAGAGCCAGTTGCTCAACACATTGGGGCTCTCGAACAACGAGAAGGGCACCATCCGACCCGGAGATCGGCAGAAGTCGCCCTGGGTGATAATGCCCACCAGTCGGCCCGTCTCGTCCACCACCGGCATCGAGCCGATGCGGTGCTCGATCATCTTCTGGGCTACCTCGAGCAGGATGGTCTTTGGCGAGACATTGACGATAGGCTTGACCATGATCTCTTTGGCTTTCATCGCATACCTCCACGGTGCCCGTTGTTGCCGTTCTTCAACCCGCTCATCCGGTGGCACCCAGTCCGTTGGCAATAGCGTTAACGGTTAGCAGCAACTGGGGCAGAAGTCGCTTTGCGTTTGATTCATCGCCATCACGGCGGCTGGCCCGCCAACGCCGGAGCAGCTCGAGCTGCTGGGCATGCAGCCTGCGCAACGACTCCCAGCGCAACTCAATTAAACCGTGGATATTGGGGCGGCGCTCCGACAAGGGGCCGCCGTAGAGCTGCTCGAGCAAGGCACGGGTACGGTGCAGCTCGGCCTGAATCGGTTGCATAAAACGAGCCCGCAGAGTGCTGTCTTCTACCAGCCCGGCGTAGCCGCGCATCACCAGGGGGTCGGTCAGCGCGACGCTGGTCGCGGCGTTGCTCAGGACATAATGCAGCGGCGCCCAGGTGTAGAGGTGATCCTTGAGGGCTGCAAAACTCGGGGAGGATTGCTGCTGGAGTTGCTCGAGGGCATACCCCACCCCGTACCAGCCGGAGAGGAAAAACCGCGCCTGGCCCCAACTGAACACCCATGGAATGGCGCGGAGGTCGGCAATGGTGCGGCGGCCCGTGCGGCGTGGCGGACGCGAGCCAATGCGGTTCTCCTCGATGGCATCAATCGGGGTCGCGCCCAGGAAGAAGTCGAGGAAGCCCTCGGTGCCGAGCAGGGCGCTGTAGTGCTGGCGGCTCCACTGGGCCAGACGATCCATCGCTTCGGGCAACCCCTGGGGTGCAGGAACAGCAGCCCTGGGGGCAGACTCGAGCAGCGTCGAGCGGGTCGTCCCGGCGACCAGCAGCTCCAGGTGAAAGGTTGCGCTGGTCGGATTGGCGTACTTCTGCCCGATCACCTCGCCTTGCTCGGTCAGGCGCAAATCGCCCCGCAGGGCCCGGGGAGGAATGGCCTTGATAAAGCGGTGGGTTGGGCCCGCACCACGGCTAATGGTGCCCCCGCGCCCATGAAAGAAGCGCAGGCGTACCCGGTGGGCATCCCCTACCTGGGTCAGGGCTTCCTGGGCGCGGTACAGGCCCCACAGGCTCGCCATCAGGCCACCGTCTTTGTTGCTATCGCTGTAGCCAACCATCACCTGTTGCACCGGCTGGGGCTGGCGGCCCTGCTGGTAAGCCAGGCTGCGCTGGGTCAGGGGATGCTGGAGGAAGGCTTGCAGAATGCTGGGACTCGCCCTGAGGTCTTCGATGGTCTCGAACAGCGGAACCACCGGGAGCGGGCAGGCCGCACCCTGGGGGGTGGCCTCCAGCAAACCGGCCTCGCGGGCAAAGAGGTAGACCAGCAGCAGGTCCGAGCAGCTGCGGGTCATGCTCACGATCAGGGCCCCCAGACCGGCCAGGCCATAGCGCTCGCGGTGTTGGGCCAGAACCTGGTAGCTGCCCAACACCAAATCGGCTTCGGGGCCAGTCGGGGCCCCCAGGCGCACCAGCGGTCGGGGCGAGGCCAGCTCATGTTCCAGCAGCTCGAGCCGCCGTTCCTCGCTCCAGTTTTCGTAATCGGTCTCGGCAAACCCCGCTGCGCGAAGCATCTGCCCCATAGCCAGCTCGTGCACACGGCTGTTCTGGCGTATATCCAGCGCTGCCAGGTGAAACCCAAAAGCTTCCAGCCCCCGCAACACCGGGCCGACCGCCTGGGTGGCAATATGCCCAGCGCCAACCTCGATCAGCCAACCCTGTAGCGCCAGCAGATCGGTGCGGAGTTCCTCGGCCTGTCGGTAGCGCTCGGGGGCATCGTGGAGTTGCCCATCCGAAAGGGGCAGGCGGGCTAGCATCAGGTTGACCGCCTGCCGCCAGGGTTCGCCAGGGTTACGCTCCAGGGCAGCTTCTGCCTGCTCGCCCAGTTGGCTGCTGGTCTCGAGAAAAACCTTCAGGCTTCGCGGGGCCGGTTGCAGGTGTTCCGAAAGGCTCAACAAACCCGCCAGGTACGACAGGTCTTCCTGCACGCGCTCGAGGGCCTGCAAACGCAGCTCGAGCAGACTCTCCAGGGTCACCTCGGGGGTCACGAAAGGGTGCCCATCGCGGTCGCCGCCCACCCACGTACCAAAACGCACCCGGGGCAGCCCACCGGGATGTCCCCTGAACCCAGCCTCGGCCCAGGCCCGGCCCAGGCGTGCGTCCAGCTGGCGAAGGGCCGGGGGAAAAACCCTGCGCAGATAGTACAGCATGGAGTGCCGCTCTGCCGCCACCTTGGGCCGCTCAAACTGTATATGCCCGGTGCGCCACAGCAGGGCCAGCACCAGCTTGAGCGACTCGCGGATCTCGGCAACCTCGGAGACCGAGCGGCGGGGATCATCAAGTTCTTCCAGCAACCGCTCCAGGCGGCGGTGGTGCTCGAGCACGGTAGCCCGTCGGGCCTCGGTCGGGTGGGCCGTTAGCACCACCTCCACCTGGATGTGGCCGAGGCGGGCGGCAATCTCGGTATCTTCCATGCCCGCCGACCTTAGCTGGCTTAACGCATCGCCCCACAATGCGGGTGGCCCCATCAAGCCCTGCTCCCGTTCAACCTGACCGCGCTGCCGGGCTGCTGCGTGTCGCTCGGCCACGCCGAGCAGTTGAAAGGCAATCGAGGCCGCCCGAATCTGGCCTTCGGAAGCGAGTTGTCCAGCAGTGAAAGGGGTACTCTCCCCCAGGCCCAGGGCGACTTCAGACTCGCCCGCTTCGTACAGCATTTCGCGCAGGCAGCCAATCAATAGCTCGAGGTCACGTTCCAGGGTGGCAGCATCTGCGGTGGGGAAATTGGCCGTGATCATGAGCCTATTCTAGAATCAAGCCGGTGGCTGGGGGCCAGAGCCATCTGCCCCCGTGGCATAAAATTGCGGCCCCAGGCCGCATGGCTGACAAAGGCCTCGATCCGGACAGAGCCAAGCCGACGCCGCGCTATTTTTCCCCAACACCCGCCCAGTGTCCTTAATGTTAGCAAAAAAAACCAGGGACAACCCTCCTCGGGCCAACGGCTACAATAGACTTGCCGGGAACTGCACCCTGGACAGCACGAACCCCGGTCTGGAAGCAAACCCATCGGGTTTGTGCTGGTTTGAAGCGACGGCTTGAGGTAAGGATACCCCGGGCTGTCTAGTCGTCTACCCAAGGAGGTGGCCATGTACAAGCGCACCCTGCTCCCGCTGGACAGTTCGTCCGTCAGCGAGGTCGCCGCCCGGCCGGGACTGGCTGCGGGCCTCCAGGCCTGGGGGGTGGTGGAAGAGGGCCACGAGACCGCCCTGGCCATCTGCCAGACCAGCCTCGGCGAAGGTTGCGCCCCGAGTGCGATGGGTACGCATGGTCGTGGTGGGCTGCGCCGGCTATCGCTGAGCAGTGTGGCCCATGAGGGGGTGGCGCAGGCCCGGCAGCCGGTGTTGCGGGTTCCGGCCCGCTGCACAGCCGGGTGAGGGGAAGGAGGTGGAGTGTGTCTTACTGGAAGTTTAGCGATGGAACCAGGGTGTACAGCCACGTGCAGGTGGAGGGCCACAGCCGCTTCGCCGATCATCTGCGTCACGAGCTTTTCTGCCTGGCATATGGTTGTGGCCCGCTGGTCTGGCTAACCCCGCAGTGCCAGGCGGTAGAGCTGGACACCCACAACGACCCCTTGCTGGCACTCTGGCTGGAGCAAGAAGCCAGGCTGTATGGCCTCCGGCTGGTCGAGACCGACTTTCACACCACTGCCCATTCCTCGACAGCGCCAGAGGGAGCTAAAGGAGGAAACCATGGTCGAGTTGCAGCCGATTGATGAACGCCGGTGGCGGGCCATCTTTATCTTGCCCAGGGGAATCGCTGCCCAAAAGGCTGCGGTGGTGGGCGACTTTATAGATGAATCCTGGCATCCCGATGGGTTACACATGGTGCACTGCGCCGATGGGCGCTGGCGGGCGGGGCTCGACGTGGAAGATGGCGAGACCTACCAGTTCCGCTACCTGGTGGACGAGTGCTGTTGGTACAACGACGATAGTTGTCCCCTGGTTAGCAATCCCTTTGGCAGCCAGAATAGCCTGCTGGCGGTGTCCAAGCAGGGCAAGTTGCCCCTGGCGGCACTGGCTCAGGGGGCTATTGTAGAGTCGAATGAAGGAAGGTCGGCAACGGGTTTCTTGCTTCGAACCTCGGCGGCTCCTTCCAACGGAAAGGCTCGCTGAGGTTTCTTTGGAGGTCTGTGTGAAAACCCTGACCCTCAGCGAAGCTGCTCGAGAGCTGAACATCTCGAGTTCCTGGCTGCGTGCTTTGTGCCAGCAAAGGCGTATACGCGAGGCCCGCCAGGTAGCGCGGGGCTGGCGGCCCGAGCGCTGGCTCATCACCCTGGAAGACGACCACACCATCCACGTCCTGCCCCCACCCCGCTGGCGAAGCCGGGAGGTGCGGATGCTACAGGTTCCATCGGAACGAAGGAGGAAAACATGAAGACTGCCTTTGTCAGTGACACCACCCTGGGGCTTACACCCCAGGAGGCCTTGCAGCAAGAGATCCACCTCTTGCCCGCGCTGATCATGCTGGACGGCAAGGCCCACCGCGACTACCTGGAGATTCAGCCTGCAGAGGTCATCCAGGCGCTTCAGGCGGGCAAACACCTGACCACCAGCCACGCCAACCCCGGCGACTACCAGGCGCTCTATGAGCGGCTCTTGCAGACCTACGACCGGGTACTCTCGGTGCACCCTTCCGCCAAGTTGTCGGGTTTTGTGGCGACCGGTCAGATGATCGCCAGGCAGTTTGGCAGCCGGGTACAGGTGCTGGACTCGATGTCGGTCAATGCCGGGATGGGTTATGTACTGGAAGAAGCCCGCCGCCGACTGGCCGAGGGGGTGAGCTGGGAGGGCCTCGAGGCCGCCATTACGCCTTATCGTGCACGGGTGCGGGGTCTGGTGTTACCCGCAACCCTCGAGTACCTCAAGCGCAGCGGGCGGGTCTCTGGCCTGCGCTTCCTGCTGGGCAGCCTGCTCAAGGTGCTGCCCATCCTGGAGTTCAAGGATGGGCTGGCCCAGCCCGTAGAACGGGTACGCGGCTTCCACCGAGGGCTTACCGAGCTGGCCCAGCGCTTCCGTGCAGCCTTCCCCAGTGGAGCCAGGGTGACGCTGGCTCATGTGGAAAACCCCCAGGCGGTAAAAGAGCTGAGCGACCTGCTAAAAAGCGAAGGCGTGGTGCTGGAAGGCGTACGCCATGTCGGAGCAGGGGTCACGGTTCATGCTGGCCCTGGTGCAGTGGCGCTGTTTGCGGCCCCGCTTAAGACTGCGGCCTGAGCAGTCTGGTTCTGGCGGTTCCCTTTA
>NZ_CALMCQ010000067.1 GCF_937863175.1 uncultured Meiothermus sp.
GCCGGTTGCGCCGCTCGGCCCTACGGCTGTCCGCCCTTCGAACCCCATCGCCGAAGGGTGAGACCAGCAGCAGTCGTCCGGCCTCGAGCACCCTGTCAAGCTCGGCGGTCAGGCGCATCCCACCCAGCCCCCGCGCCGGACAGAGCACCACACCCCCCGTACCCTTCAGCATTACCCGCAGCACCTCCTGCTCGACCGGCGAGTGAAAGCCCCCCACCAGGGTCAGGCCCTGTTCCCTGGCCGCCCTGGCCCAGTCCTGCGCCGCAATAATCAGCCGGGCCGGACACTGGCGCGAAGAGACCACCCCCACCAGGGGTTGGTTCAGAAGCTCGAGGTTTCCCTGCACGGTCAGTCGCTCGAAGCCCCAGTCGGTCAGGCCACTGGGGAAGTTGGGGTGGGAGGGCTCGAGGCGGGTCATGACTCGCATGAAAGCATATGTGGAGAGCTAACGGGTACTCAAAGGCCGCTTCACACCCTCGCCCAACATCCCCAACTCCCTTCGCAGGGCACTCAACTCACGTCGCACCTGGGAAATGGCGCTTCTCTCCGCCAGCAGCGCCACCATGTGCTGGTTCAGGCTCACCTCCTCGGCCTCGGCCCCCTCCACCAAACGCCGGTGCAGGCTGGGGGGCATCCGCACCAGCACCCTGCCGCCGTACTCGCGCTCGGTGGAGGGCAGGGGGATCTCGTCTCCGTGCTGGTAGGCCACCTCGAGCCACAAACGGCGGGCGTCCTCGATCATCTCCAGCGCTTCTTCTACCGTCTCGCCCACCGAAACACAGCCGGGCAGATCGGGAACCAAAACGGTATAGCCCCCTTCCTTCTCGGGAACCAGCGTAACCGGGTAGCGCAGGCCCAGGTAGTAATCCAAAGGCTTACGCACACTCTGCCTCTTCATGCCTCCTCCTCCTGTAACAACTTAAGAACTTGCCTGAGGTAAGCGGCCTTTACCACCTGACCCCGGTGTTTGGGCACGACCTGGGTTCGCCCGTCCGGGTGGCGAAAGACCTGGTGGCTGCCGCTGGATCGAACCAGCTCAAATCCATACCCCAGCAGTACCCTTTCTACTTCCTCATAGCGCATCTCGGGCGGCAGACGGCGCATCTTCATAATGAGCTTCTCGAGCTGCCCCATCTGCCACTCCCTAATATGATATTACCAGTAATATCATTTGTCCATGCAAAGGTCACAATCCCGCCTCTCCTCTACCCCGCCCGGCGTACCCTCGAGCCCTCCCCTTCCAGCCGCCCCTCCCGCAGCAGCCCATTGATGAGCGAGCGGGCCATCTCGTCTATGGCGGCCCCAGTTCGGCAAAAATCTTACCTAGAACCCCTTCATGTTCACGCCAAACAGCGGGCCTGGCGCGGTGCTCATCCCGGCTCGAGCTGCGAGCTGGCACAAGTGACGTTTGATACTCGCCCTTCGCTTGAAACATAATGAGATATTTGCTATATTGCATAGCAAATATGGCACATTCCGCGAATCTTCCTTTGATCTTGCGAACAGTCCGCGCCAGGTTGAACCTAACCCAAGAAGCGCTGGCCGAACGTTTGGGCGTTTCTTTTGCCGCCGTTAACCGCTGGGAGAACGGGAGCAACAAACCCCGGAAGCCCGCCCTTTCTGCCATCTTAGCACTGGCTAGCGAGGCTGAGGTCGAGATCGAGGCAAACGGCCAGGCTGCCCCGGTCAACCCACGCCGCCGCAAAAGTGCAGCCCACATCCCCACCACCAAGCCAATGGAGCAGATGCTATGGGACGCGGCCTGCTCGATCCGCGGCGAGAAGGACGCGGCCAAGTTCAAGGACTACCTGCTGCCGCTGCTGTTCTTGAAGCGGCTGTCCGATGTCTTCGACGACGAGATCGGGCGGCTGGCCGAGGAGTACGGCGACCGTGCCACCGCCCTGGAGATTGCGGATGGCGACCATTCACTGCTGCGTTTCTACCTGCCCCCGGAGGCCCGTTGGGCGGTGATCGGCGGGCGCGAGCCCTTCGACTGGCCGCCGGACGAGCGCGGCCGCCCGACCGCTCCCAGGGACATCGGCGAGCACCTGACCCGCGCCGTGCGCGCGGTGGTGAAGCAGAACCCCACCCTCTCCGGCGTGATCGACGTGGTGGACTTTGCCGCCGAGCGCAACGGCGAGCGCGATATCAACCCGGCCAAGCTGCGCGGTGTGGTGGAGACCTTCTCCGACCCGCGCTACCGCTTGGGGCTGGCCGACGTGCAGCCCGACTTTCTGGGCCGCGCCTACGAATACCTGCTGCGCAAATTCGCTGAAGGCTCGGGCCAGAGCGCCGGTGAGTTCTTCACGCCCACCGAGGTTGGTTTCCTGATGGCCCACATCCTGCGGCCCAAGCCGGGCGAGACCTGCCACGACTATGCCTGTGGCTCGGCTGGGTTGCTCATCAAGCTACAGCTCGTCGCCCGCGAACTCGACCCCATCAGCCGGGTGCCGCTCAGGCTCTCGGGCCAGGAGCTGCAGGCCGAGAGCTACGCCGTGGCGCAGATGAACGCCATCATCCACGACATGGAGGTCGAGCTGGCCCGCGGCGACACCCTGATCAACCCCAAGTTCCGCAACGCCGACGGCACCATCCGGCGGCACGACATCGTCGTCGCCAATCCCATGTGGAACCAGCCCTTCGCGCCCGACCTCTTCGCCAACGACCCCTTCAACCGCTTCCGCACCGCGGGGGGCATCACCAGCGGCAAGGGCGACTGGGCCTGGCTGCAGCACACCCTGGCCTGCCTGGATGACCACGGCCGCGCCGCCGTAGTGCTCGACACCGGCGCCGTCACGCGCGGCTCCGGCTCCAAAAACGAAGACAGGGAGCGCAACATCCGCAAGTGGTTCGTAGACCGCGACTTCATTGACGGCGTGATCCTGCTGCCCGAAAACCTCTTCTACAACACCACCGCAGCGGGCGTGATCGTGGTGCTGCGCAAGAACAAGCCGGCAGACCGCCGCGGCAAAATCATCCTGCTCAACGCCAGCCGCCACTTCCGCAAGGGCAAACCAAAGAACTACCTGCCCGAGGAGGACATCCGCCCGCTAGCGGCGATGTACCTCAAGGGCGAGCCGGTCGAGGGCAAGCTGGCGGTGATCACCAAACAGCAGGCGGAGGAAGCAGACTACAACCTGAGTCCGAGCAGGTGGGTGGGGCAGAACGGGGCTGGGGAAGTAGGATCAGTACCGCATCTGATTCGCACGCTCGAAGAACTCAACGCTCAGGAGACGAGTCTCACGGCTGATCTAATGCGGCTTTTGCGCCCGCTGGCGAAAACGGAGAGGGTGTGATGAGCCAAGTGTGGAACATCGCTTCCGTGGCTGACTGCCTGGTTCCGGTGCCGGTTGCTGGCAAGACCAAGGTCCAGACGCGGGACTATAAGCCAGCGGGGCGGTTTCCGGTGATTGACCAAGGCCAAAACCATATTGCCGGCTGGACGGACGACGAGCGTGCAGTAATCGATGCTCCGTTGCCACTTGTAGTTTTCGGCGACCATACCCGCGTCTTTAAGTACGTGAACCAGCCATTTGCGCGTGGCGCGGACGGGACTCAACTGCTGCGCCCCAAGCCAGAAATCGACCCGCTGTTCTTCTTTTACGCCTGTCGAGCCATTGACTTACCTGCACGTGGCTATAACCGCCATTTCACCATCCTCAAGGAAAAGGAACTCGTCTATCCGGTTGACGCACAGGTACAGAAGGCGATTGCCGCTGTGCTTCGTCAAACAGAGTCAGTCATGACGCAGCAATCAATGCTTCTGGACACGTTGCAAGAACTCAAACGCGCCGCCATGCGCGAGCTGTTCACGCGCGGCCTGCGCGGCGAGCCGCAGAAGGAGACCGAGATCGGGCCGGTGCCGGAAAGTTGGGAAGTTGTCCCACTTGGCTCTCTGGGGAAGATCGGGAACGGATCAACCCCCAAGAAGACTATTTCAGCGTACTGGCACGGTGGGACGTTCCCATGGCTTACAAGTGCCAAGGTGTACGACCGCGAAATCGAAACCGCCGACCAGTTTGTGACCGATGTCGCGCTCGCCGAATGCCACTTACCACGTGTTAAGCCGGGTGCTGTGCTCATGGCGATCACTGGGCAAGGTAAGACACTGGGGCACTGTGCTGTTCTCAAAATCGAGGCGACCGTGAGTCAGCATGTTGCCTACCTTCAGACCGAAACCGATAAAGGTGATTCAAGCTTCATCAGGGGCTACCTCGAAACTCAGTACGAATTTCTGCGGCAGGTCGCAGCAGGTGGCGGTAGCACGAAGGGTGCTCTGACCTGTGCATTTCTGAGGGGGTTGCCGATCCCGTTGCCCGGCAAGGACGAGCAACGCGAAATCGTCACCATCCTGGACGCCATCGACCGCAAGATCGCCCTGCACCGGCAGAAGCGCGCGGTGCTGGAGGAGCTGTTCAAGGCCCTGTTGCACAAGCTGATGACCGGCGAGATTCGTGTGGCAGACCTTGACCTCTCGGCGCTGTCCTTGGCCTCGGTGCAAGGCGAGGAGGTCGAGGCGTGAACGGGCCTGTCCACTATCACTTGGGCGGCTTTCCTCCTGCGGCCATCGACTGGGCGCGGCTCGTGCCCCTGATCGGGCAGGCCAACGCGGCGCTGGCGCGCTACGACGGGCTGGTGGCGGCCATGCCGAACGCCGCCGTGCTGCTCTCGCCGCTCATCACGCAGGAAGCGGTGCTCTCCTCCAGGATCGAGGGCACCAACGTGACCATGGGCGAGGTGCTGGAGATTGAAGCCGGCGCCGATGCCGACGTGGCGCAGATCAAGCGCGACGATGCCGAAGAGATCAGAAACTATCGGCAGGCGCTGAGCTATGCGGCCAAGGCCGTCGCCGAACGGCCATTGACTCCGCATCTCCTGCGCGAGGCGCACCACTTGCTAATGGCGGGTGTACGCGGGCGTGACAAGGAGCCCGGCGCCTTCCGCAACGAGCAGAACTGGATCGGCCATGCTGGCTGTCCAATCGAACAGGCGAGTTTCGTGCCGATCCCCCAAACGCATCTCCAGGCCGGACTCGACGCCTGGGCCGCCTATGCGGCAAGCAGCAACGAGCCCGATCCGCTGGTACAGCTTGCCATCGTCCACGCGGAGTTCGAGGCTTTGCATCCGTTCAAGGACGGCAACGGGCGGCTCGGCCGCATGATCATCCCGCTCTTTCTCTACGAGCGGCGTATCCTCGGCGGGCCGAACTTCTACATGAGCGGCTATCTGGAGGCCCGGCGCGACGAATACATCGAACGGCTGCGCGCCGTTTCGCGCGACGGCGACTGGACCGGGTGGTCGGCCTTCTTCCTGCAGGGTCTGATTGAGCAGGCGTCTGAGAACCAGTCCAAGGCACAGGCGATTGTCGCCCTGCATCAGCGCATGCAGCACGAGGTCGCCGAGCGAACCCGTTCGCAGTTCTCGGCACTGGCGGTCGATTTCATCTTCTCCCGCCCGATCTTCTCCAGCAGCCACTTCGTAGACGGCTCGCAGATCCCGCGTGAGACTGCCATCCGGATTCTGCGTGTGCTCCGGGAGGCAGAAGTGCTCCGAGTGCTCCGTCAGGGGGCGGGCCGACGGGCGGCGATCTACGCCTTCCCTGAGCTTCTCAATATCGCCGAAGGGAGGGTCGTCCTTTGAGTGTCACGCCTTACACACAACAGATTTTGTGTGTAGCGGAATCGGTATCTGTGACACACAAATGCAATTGTCTGGAACCGATGACCCACAAGACGCCCGCGATGCCCCGCTGGGATATAGCACAACTAGCCCATGGCCGAAGGCGGCAAGCATGAGCACCCTCAAAATCTCTGAGGCCGGCACGGTGCAATTCCCCATGGTGGAGCACGCGGTGGAGATCGGCTGGACGCCGCTCACGCCGGAGGATGCGCGCGCCAAGCGTGGCGGCGAGGCAGGTACCTTCTTCCGCGAGGTGCTCGAGGACAGGCTCGCGGCGTTCAACCCCTGGCTGTCCGCCGACGCCGTGCGCTCGGTGGTGGAAACTCTGGACGCGCTGCCGGCTACCATCGAGGGCAACCGCGAGCTGCTGGCCTGGCTGCGCGGTGAGCGCCAGTGGTACGACGAAGCCGAGAAGCGCCACCGGCCAGTGACGGTGATTGACTTCGAGCACGTGGCTGACAACGTGTTCCACGTGACGTGGGAGTGGAAGATCAAGCCGCCTGCGCGCAAGGGCAACCGGGCCGACGTGATGTTTGTGGTCAACGGTGTGCCGGTGGTGATCGTCGAGCACAAGAACCCCAAGGACGGCGATGCCATCGAGCGGGGGATCAAGCAACTGCGCCGCTACGAGCTAGAAACACCGGAGCTGCTGGCCACGGCACAGCTCTTCAACGTGACGCATGTGCTTGAGTACTGGTACGGCGTGACCTGGAACGCCAGCCGGCGCGCCATGGCCCGCTGGAAGCAGACGCCGGATGAGACCTACCGCTTCGCGGTGCAAGCCTTTTTCGAGCCGACCGAGTTCCTGCGCACCCTGCAGCACTGGATCTTGTTCTACGTGGAAGATGGCGAGACGCGCAAGTCGGTGCTGCGCCAGCACCAGCGGCGAGCGATTGATGCCATTCTGAACCGCTGCGCCGACCCGGCCAAGACCCGCGGCCTGGTCTGGCACACCCAGGGCTCCGGCAAGACCTTTACCCTGCTGACCGCTGCGCGGTTGATCCTGGAGGACAAGGCACGTTTCGCCAACGCGACGGTGATCCTGGTGGTGGACCGCACCGAACTGGAAGGCCAGTTGAAGGGCTGGGTCGAGCGCCTGCTGGGCGAGATGCAGAGCCAGGACATCGCGGTCAGGCGGGCCAACCACAAGGCCGAGTTGCAGTCGTTGCTGGATGCCGACTTTCGCGGCCTGATCATCTCGATGATCCACAAGTTTGAGGCCATCCGCAAGGATAGCTGCCTGCGCGACAACGTCTACGTCTTCATTGACGAGGCGCACCGCTCGGTGGCCAAGGAACTCGGCACCTACCTGATGGCTGCGGTGCCCAAGGCCACCATCATCGGCTTCACCGGCACGCCTATCAAGCGCACCTCGCAGGGCGAAAGCACCTTCAAGATTTTCGGCATGCAGGACGAGCTGGGCTACCTGGACAAGTACTCCATCGCCGAGTCCATTGCCGACGAGACCACCCTGCCCATCAAGCATCTGATGGCCCCGAGCGAGATGACGGTGCCGGCTGAGCGGCTGGATCAGGAGTTCTTCGCGCTGGCCGATAGCGAAGGCGTGACCGATATCGAGGAGCTGAACAAGGTGCTCGACCGCGCCGTGGGGCTGCGCACCTTCCTGACCGCGGACGACCGCGTCGAGAAGGTGGCCGCCTTCATCGCCGAGCACTTCCAGGAGAACGTGCTACCGCTGGGCTACAAGGCCTTCGTGGTGGCCGTCAACCGCGAGGCCTGCGCCAAATACAAGAAAGCGCTGGATAAGCTGCTGCCGCCCGAGTGGTCGGTGCCGGTCTACACCGAGAACGCGGCGGATGCCCTCGACCGCCCCCTGGTGGCCGAACTCCAGCTTTCCCCCGAGCGGGAAGAGAACGCCCGGCTGCTGTTCAAGAAGCCTGCCGAGAACCCCAAGATCCTGATCGTCACCGACAAGCTGCTCACCGGCTACGACGCGCCGCTGCTGTACTGCCTGTACCTCGACAAGCCGATGCGTGACCACGTGCTGCTGCAAGCCATTGCGCGCGCGAACCGCCCCTATGTGGATGCGGGCGGCGTGCAGAAGCGAGTCGGGCTGGTGGTGGACTTTGTGGGCGTGCTGCGCGAGCTAAAGAAAGCCCTGCAATTCGACTCGTCGGATGTCGGCGGCGTGATTGAAGACCTGGACGTACTGCTACAGGACTTCCTTCAGAAGATTGCACAGGCCGAAAAAGACTACCTGCAGGTCTCCAGCGGCGACACGCCGGACGAGCGGCTGGAAAAGCTGGTCTTTGGTCGCTTCCTGGCACCCGAAGCGCGCAAGGCCTTCTTCGAGGCATACAAGGAGCTCGAGGCGCTGTGGGAAATTCTTTCACCTTCGCCGGAGCTGCGCGATCACATCGGCACCTACAAGCAGCTGACCCAGCTCTATGCCGCCGTGCGCAATGCCTACGCCGAAAAGGTCGGCTTCGTGGCGGACCTGGCCTACAAGACGCGCCGCCTGATCGAGGAGAGCGCAGAACAGCAAGGGCTGGGGCGGCTGACCAAGAGTGTGACCTTCGACGTGGCGACCCTGCAGGCGCTGCGCAAGGAGGACGGCCCAGACGAAGGCAAGGTTTTCAATCTCGTGCGTGGCTTGCAGCATGAGATGGACGGCAACCCGGCGGTCTTGCCGGTGCTGCAGCCGCTGAAAGACCGCGCCGAGCGCATCATCAAAGACCTGGAGGAACGCAAAACGACCGGTCTGGCCGCCATGGACCAGCTGGCAGCGCTAGCGGCAGAAAAGGAAGTAGCCATGAAGGCGGCGCGCGACAGCGGCCTGTCTGCCCGGGCTTTCGCGGTGTTCTGGGTGCTGCGCGATGACTCGGCCATCAAGACGGCGGGGATCGATACGATGACGCTAGCCAAGGAGGCCGAGGAGCTGTTGGGCCGGTTCCCGAACGCCCTGGTCAACGCCGACGAGCAGCGGCGGCTGCGCGCATCGCTGTACAAGCCGTTGCTCACGCTGGCACAGGACGAACGGGCGCGGGTCGTGGATCTGGTAGTGAGATTGTTGCTTGTGGAGGCGAGGGAATGAAGTCTTCCCAGTACCCGGCGCAGGACTTGCGACGCCGCGTGCTGGCCTGGGCCGTCAAGCTGAAGGTCAATCCCCGCGTGGTTCGGGTGCAGGAGATGCGCAGGAAGTGGGGTTCCTGCTCGTCGGCGGGAACCGTCACCCTGGCCACTGACTTGCTTGACCAAGAGGAGCACTTTCAAGACTACGTGATTGTTCATGAACTGCTCCACCTGCGCTATGCAAGCCACGGCAGGGTGTTCAAGGCGCTTTTGAGCGCGCATGTGCCCGGTTGGCGCCAAATGCACCACAAGAGCCGTTCCTTGTCTAAAGAAAGCGGCGTGATCAGCAAAAAGTAGATCACCCCAGCCGCTGCCCATCGTGCTTCCCCCCCCAGCGCCGCTCCTGTCCCTGTGGGGTGAGGATAAAACTGTTGCGGTCGTCGGTAATCTGGGCCAGCAAAATGTCGAGCGCCTTGCGCCTGGCCCGGGCGTCCAGGATAGGGAAAAACAGCTCGTAGCGGCGGTCGAGGTTGCGCGGCATGGCATCGGCGCTGCCGGCCCAGACCCGCCACTTGCCGTTGTTGTGGAACGCCGCGATGCGGGCGTGCTCCAGAAAGCGGCCTACCAGGCTCCGAACCTCGAGCCCCTCCCAGAGGGTGGTGAGGGTGCTGCGGACGATCAGGTGCAGCCGGGCCCCCTGGTTCAGGGCGGACTCGAGGGCCTCCAGGATGGCAGGGTCGGTGAGGTGGTTGAACTTCAGGATGATCTGGCCCTTTTTGTGGGCCTCGCCCGCGATGCCTTGCAGCAGAACATCCCGAACCGCACTGGCGGTGCGGAGGGTGGCGAGGGCCGGGCTCTGGCGGGCCTCGAGGGCCGCAAAAAAGCTCTGCACATCGGCGGTAAGGAGCGGGTTGGCGGTAAAGAACGAGAGGTCGGTGTAGAGCCGCCCATTGATGGGGTTGTAGTTGCCGGTGCCCAGATGGGCGTAGGCATGGCCGGCCCGGCGCACGTAGAGGGCCTTGGCGTGGACTTTCTTGCTCGGCAGCGGCAGCACCCGCACCCCGGCCCCGGCAAAGCGCAGGCTCCACTCGAGGTTGGCCAGTTCGTCGAAGCGGGCCCGGCCTTCCAGCAACACCGCCACGTCCTTCCCGGCTCTGGCAGCCTGGATCAGGGCCTCGGCGATGCCGTTTTCCTGCCCGATGCGGTAGAGGGTGGCCCGCAGGGCCTCTACTCTGGGGTCTTGCGCGGCAGCGAGTGCGAAGGCTTCAACCGCGCCATAGTCCTCGAAGGGGTGGTAGAGCACCAGGTCGCGGCGGTTCAGGTAGGCCCAGGGGTCTTTGGCGAAACCCTTGGGCTTCTGGGGAACGAGGGGCTTGAATTTCTCGCTGGCCGGCCCCCTCGAGACAATGGTGGAGACAAAGCTCAGGTCGAGCGGTGGAGCCAGCTGGAAGACCTCCGGGGGTTCCAGACCCAGGGCCACCCGGATGGTTTCGGCCCACAGGGCGGGGAAGTCCTCCTCGAGCTCGAGGTGGCTGACCCTGCCGTCCAGACGGGTCTCGAGGGCCTCGGGCAGTTCGTCCCAGTCGGCGCGGGAGCGGGCCAGTTCGGCCAGCCGCACAAAGCGGAACTCGAACAGGGGGTGCTTCTGGTTGCCGGGCAGGAAGCGGTCGCC
>NZ_CALMCQ010000068.1 GCF_937863175.1 uncultured Meiothermus sp.
CGAGCCGTCGTAGAGGGCTCTGCCCATGCCAATTTCTTGGGAGCCCTGTCCGGGGAACAATGCTGCAATCATCTATAACCTCCAGCCTGGGGTGTACTGCGTATCGCCCACTGCGTATCACCTCGTGCCGATCCTTCTTTTTATCCCATTCCGTGTGGCTCTCGGCCATGGTCTATCGGCGCTCTCAATCCGGCTGCCACCAGGTCAGCACGCTGGCGGCCCAGGTCAGGCCGGCCCCAAAGGTAACAAAGAGGATATGGTCACCATTGTGGATCTTGCCTGCGTCCAGGGCTTCCTGCAGGGCGATGGGCATGGAGGCCGTGGAGGTGTTGCCATAGCGATCCACGTTGACCCAGACCTGTTCGGGGGGTAGTTGCAGGCGTTCGCGGGCGGCCTCGATGATGCGGGCATTGGCCTGGTGGGGGATCAGATACTTGATGTCCTCAGGCTTGAGCCCAGCTTTTTCGATGGCCTCGAGGGTCGCGGTGTTCATCACCCGCACGGCAAACTTGAAGACCTCACGCCCATTCATGTAGGCCCGCTCAGGAATCGGGCTACCATCCGGCAGTTTGTCGGCGATGCAGCGCAGCGTAAGTTCCTTGCCACCGGAGCCATCGGAACCCAGTACAAACGACTTGAAGCCATATCCTGCCGGCACCGGGCCAACCACCGCAGCCCCGGCCCCATCCCCAAACAGCACCGCAGTCGAGCGGTCGGTGTAGTCGAGGATTTTGGAAAGGGTTTCCGAGCCGATGGTGAGCACCCTGCGGGCCAGGCCGCTCTGCACCATGGCATGGGCCTGGGCAATGGCATAGCCCCAGCCAGGACAACCCGCCAGCAGGTCATAGGCTCCGGCCTTCAGACCGAAGCGGTCTTGCACCAGGGCAGCTGTGGCCGGAAACAGCGCATCGGGAGTGTTGGTAGCAACAATCACCAGATCCACCCCATCCAGTGCGCTTCTCCCATGACGCCGAATCAGATCTTCCACCGCCCGAAAAGCCAGGTGCGAGGTGTACTCCCCTTCGGCAGCCAGCCTTCGTTCGCGGATTCCGGTGCGACTGACAATCCACTCGTCGGACGTGTCCAGCGTCTTCTCGAAGTCTTGATTGGTCATGACCCGCTCGGGGGCATAGGTGCCAAGGGCTTGGATACCGATATTCAACGTTGCCTCCTAAGCTGCCCCCGGAGCCGGGGACGCTTCAACAAAGATAACACCCGCCGCACCTGCGCGCCGGGGTGTCCGGCGGTTCTTGGAGGTTTTTACCCCAAATCTGAACCCTGCGCAAAGATGGTTCGCCTCGAGCGAGCATCCTGCAGGCAACAAGAAAACAAGCCCTGCGCAGTATTTTTTAGTTGAAATGGCTATTCATCACGGGGTGGTTCGGTAGCCGAGCTGGCACTCCCGCCTGTACAGCCTGGTATGCATCCAGGAACGGTTCCAGCCGGCACGGCTCGGGGAGTAAACCCCTCAGGATGACCTCGGGCACAAGGAGACGGGCCCGCCCCGGCGCGGTGCCTTGTTTGCGCTCCTGCTGTACTGCTTCTTCGGCGCGGGCGGCCTCCAGCCATGAAGGAAGGGGCTATGGCCTCCTCGTAGCGACGGCCATAACCCCCGCTTATCCATCCCTCGGCGGGGCGTCGCCTCCCTCTTCCGCCTCTGGTCGAGGGCAGAAGAAGGGCTCGAGGCGAAATGTCCTTAGCGCAGCCCCGGCACCCTGGCCAGTTCGATGATCGAGATGCTGCCCTCGGGATCGGTTCTGTAATCGTCGGAGGGCTCACCCTCGTTGGCGGTGAGGATGTAACGTCCGTCGGGAGTAAAGGTCAGCATGTCGGGCAGCGCTCCCACCGGCACGCTGGCCCTCACGTTCCCCTCGGTGTCCATGAAGACCACGCTGCCAGGGTCGGTTTTGACCGGGGCCTCCAGGGCCACCGCCACCAGCCCGTCCCGGACTGCCACGCTGTTGGGTACGCCGCGCTCACGGAAGCTGACCGAACGGATCAAGCGGGGCTGGGCCGGGTTAGCGGCCTCGAGAATGTCTATGCCTCGAGTGTGCCCGTTCACCACGAAGACCCGCCTGGTGCGGGGATCGAAGGCGGGAATCTCGGCGGCTCCCCGGTTGAAGACGGGCCGCCCGTTCTCGGTGAAGACGTAACGCCCCAGCAGCTTCAGGCGCCCCTCGGCTTCGACCTGCCAGAAAGCGGTCGAACCGCTGACCTCGTTGCCTACAATCAGCATCGGCTGGCCGTTGGGGCTGTCGGTTGCGGGCACGAAGACCAGCCCCTCGGGGCCCAGGTCGCCATTGTCCACATAGTTACTGGCGTCAATGGCCTGAGCAAAGTTCCGGTTGATGGCATAGTCGCGCAGCACCGGGGCCTGGGGTATCGTCACATCGAAGCTGAGGATGGCGCTCTGGCGCTCGAGGCCCACAAAGGCATACTGCCTTCCGCCGATGCGCCCCACCGCAACCCCCTCGGGCTCGGGGCCTTTGGCGGCGCTGCGCCCGTCGCGGGCATTGGCGGTGTGGTTGGTGTTAAAGAACTGCGGGTTGCGGGCCAGCACGGTGCGCTCCTTCAGATCGCCGGAGTCCCAGACCAGTCGCCCCGCCGTACTCCACACGCTGACGGAGCGCGCCCCAAAGGCGTAGAGGGCGCCGTAGGCGGCTCCACTCTGCCCGAGGGTGCGGGTCACTTGCAGGCGGGCCAGAGCCGTGCGCTCCTCGGGGGTGTAGCGGCCTGGGTCGAGCTGGAGGTCGCCCACTCTGGCCTCCTCGTTGAAGCCCGGGTAGGCCCGTGCGTCGCCCTCATTGGCGGTAATCAGGAAGCCCTGGCCTCCAAACTCGACATGCGCGATGGCATCGGGCTGATACATTCCAAAAACCTTCGCAGGTTCAATTTTTGCCTGGTTGTCACGGTCGTTCACGTCGAGACCGCTGCCGGGACGGCTGTGATCCTTAAAGCCGAGTGGCAAGATTTCCGTCACCCGGCCCGCCCGGATATCCACCACCGCCAGGGCGTTGTTCTCCTGCAGGGTTACGTAGGCGGTGCGCGAGTCGGGCGAAACCGCAATGTACTCTGGCTCGAGGTCCTGGGCTACGGTGGCGCTGGGGCCAAAAATGCGAACCCCCGCCGACACGAGTTGATCCTTGCGTGCATTGTAGACCTTGAAGTCCGCCGTCGTCACCGGGGCAGGCTGGGTCTGCCCGAGTACTACCAGGCCGACCAACATCGTAAAAAATGCCAATTTTTTCATTCGCCCTCCTGACCCCCAAAGGTATGGACTCGAGGTCAGGGGAGTGTCATCGCGGTCGAAAGCTACCCAGGCCCGCTACCAAGCAGATCCTCCTCCATGGAAGCAGTCTGCTGGTTATCCCCCGACCCCTGGCGAGGCTGCGATGCCAGACCTCTGCGTAGCGCACATACCCAAAGAGGAATTACTCCCCAGTCAGCAGTATTCGCCGTTGGGGTGGTTGAAGGAGTGGTGCTTACCGCGTCACTCCCGCGCAGAGTTGGTAGAGATCAGGCCTGGATTTCCAGCACCTTTTTGCCGGCATAGTAGCCGCAGCTATTACAAACGGCATGGGGGGGAATTTTCGCGCCGCAGTTGGCGCATTTGATGAGCGTGGGGGCCGTCAGGGTAGAAACCGCAGCCCGGCGAATGTCTCGGCGGGACTTGGAAACTTTTTTCTTGGGTACTGGGTGTTTGGCCATTTCAGGTCACTTCCTTCTGGAGAAAGCAACCTCGACAGAAGTCGCTTTCGGCAAACCGCTCTCCAATCTACAAGCTGAAGCCCAATAGGTCAACCCAGGCAGGCTTTTCAAAGGAGTTCTACCCGATCCCCTGGTTTGAGTCCAAGCTGATCCTGCGCACTGCCCAGATGCACTGCCACCTCGAGCAGTCCAGCGCTGCCCACATAAGCCAGGGCCGCCCCGACCGGCACTTCGGCGTAGTGTGAGGCCACCGGAATTTTATGGTAGCGAATTCGCGCGGTCGTACCCCGAATTTGATCGGAGGTCGCAAGCAGGGTGGTGATGGCGTTGCCATACCGGTCAAAGGTGAATATTTCGCCGTGTGTTCCAGTCTTCAGATGAATGGGGAGGCGAACCAAGTGTTGAACGGACAACCCGGGGCCCAGGTGGTGTGGTTCTACCCCGGCGGCCAGGTGGGCCGCCACTGGCCCAAATAGATCCCGCCCACGAAAAGTGGCCGATTTGTTGGGCCGGTGGTAGGCGGGGTTCTCGAGCAAATACGCTTTCTGGGGCGGGTCTTGCAAAAAAGCCAGGGTAAGCAGTCCATTGTCGGGGGCTACATAGCAAAGCCGCTCACCCAGAACCAGAACCGCCGGGTGGCTCGAGCCCGCCCCAGGGTCAACCACCGCCAACACCACCGACTGCTGGGGCAGATAGGGCACCGATTCATACAAAATGTAACTGGCCCGGTTCAGGTCACCCGGGGGCAAGTTGTGGGCCAGGTCGTGAGCGACTACCCCCGGAGCGGTTCGCCTCATCACCGCCTTGACCACGGCAGCATAGGGATCGGCCAGGCCAAAGTCGGAGAGAAAAAAGACCTCGCGCATTCCACAACAGTCTATCCAACCAGAGGCCCTGGCACCGAGAATACGAGCTTCCCAGAGTGTGTGTCGCTGCATCCAGTTCGGTATACATCTGGGTACTGTGCCCGAGACGTGCAGGCTGGCCTGTGTGCCCATATCACCGACCCTTAAGGGTGTACTTCCCTCGAGCCCAGCCCTGGATCAGAAGCAACTCCGACCCCGCAACCGCTCGCTGGCCGTTTGTTGTGGAAGGATTAGTCTTTAGCGTTTCTTAGCTACCCAGTAGGGTGCGGGTCAAAGGCAAGTTGGCGACCAGTGCCAGAATCAACCCTGCAAATACCCAGGCAGCGGCCCCGGCCAGGGCCCCCCTGGTGCGCATATAAAGCCAGCCCAGGAAAAGGCTTGCCATCAGGAAGAAGACCGTAGGGCCGGGGATCGCCAGGGCAAAAAGCACCGGGATCATGAAGGTGCTCAGTTCTTTGTAGCGTTCCTTGAAGACCGGATACCCCACCCCGCGAATGACCAATTCCAGCAGCGCCAGCCCAAAGAAGATGGGATACAGGGTGCCGAGTCCGCTCAGGCCCAGAGGTTTAGCAATATAGGAGTACAGGGCCAGTAAGGCCAGCAAGGCCAGACCAGCCCAGGTGCCCTCAACCCAGCTGGTGCGCGACCCCAGGGCATTCACCATACCTTCTCGGCTGACGCTCTGGTATGCGATCAGGAGCGCAAAGGCTCCGAGCAGGAAATAGAAGACTGGGCGCACCACCTGACCCTGGAAGGGGGTGAACAGCGCCAGCAGGTTCTGGTAAAGCAGCTGGCCAATCCCCACTGCGGCCAGCCCTGCTAGCAGCATGGCCAGAATCAGCCACAGGTGGATGGAGCCAGGGCCAAAACGCCGCTCGGTACCCATCTCCACCGTGCGCATGGGCTCGATGCGGCTCTCTCCGTATAGCACCAGCCCCAGGTAGATTAAAAACACCACCAACCAGGGCCAGACCTTGCCCAACAGGTTGCTGGGCAGGCTCATCCGCGAGGAGAGCTGACGCAAGACCAGCGAGCCTTTGTCAAATTCGCCCAGACCGTAGTAGACCATTGCTAGCAAGCCCAGGGTGCGGGTGTAATCCGCCTCCAGGGGCCCCAGGCGGGGTAGGACTTCCTCGAGGGCTTCTGCGGCCGCACGGGTGTCACCCGACAACCACATCAGGCGGGCTTTGGCAAGCTCCTCTTTGGGGCTGTCACCCAGCAAGCCCAACGCTTCTTGGGGACGGCCCAGCCGCTCAGCCAGTCGCGCAGCGGCCAGGCGGGCCTCCCCCGAAGCAGCCACCCGGCGGAAGGTATCATAGGCTTCCTCATAGCGGCCCAGGGCCTCGTGGATATGGCCGCGCAAAAGCACGGCTTCGGTGTTTAGACCCAGCGGCAGCCGGGCCAGTGCATCGGCGGGGCGGCCCTGCAAGAGCAGAAAACGCGCATCCAGCAAGGCCACTTCGGGGTCTTGCGGGCTGAGCCGGATCATTTGCTGGAGGAAAGGCTGGGCAGCACTGGGATTGTTTTCCTCCAGGAAAATTCGCCCCAGCAGTTTGGTACTGGGCAGATGATTGGGGTCGGCTACCAACGCCAGTTGACAGGTCGCCCGGGCGCTATCCCGCACGCCCTGGTCGTAAAGGGCCCTGCACTGGGTATAGTAGCCTTCTGCACCAAGCTGGGCCGAGGCCGTAAACGCAAATAGGGCGATTCCCACGGCAAAAGGAATCGCTCGTAACGCTATCATGGGGGTAGTGTAACATGCCGGGTCGAAGTCCCTGGCCGCAGATGCACATCCGGTAAAATTCATGCCGGTAGTTGCCGGCGGTAGGCCGTGCGGCAACCTCGAGAGGAGTGGTAT
The DNA here is from genome assembly GCF_937863175.1 of uncultured Meiothermus sp. Lineage (GTDB taxonomy): Bacteria > Deinococcota > Deinococci > Deinococcales > Thermaceae > Meiothermus. Next base: position 6,433 of record NZ_CALMCQ010000068.1, read on the forward strand.
GCAGGGTCTGGTGGTATGGATAGTGCTGCTGCTGTCGGCGGGTCTGGCCCAAAACGTAGCCGCAGTTGAAAAACTGGTGGATGAAGGCAGGTTTCAAGAAGCCTATGAGGCGGGTCTGCGTCTGGGCAGCGCCGAGGGCTTGGTTCTGGCCGCCAGAGCCGCCAGCTACTTTGCGGGCTATCTTGCCAACGATAACGAAAAAGCCGACTGGTTTGGCCGGGCCGAGGCGGCCGCACGCCGGGCTATCCAGGCCGACAACGGCGATGCCGAAGCCTATTTTGAGCTGGCTCGCGCCCAGGGCCGCCTCTCGCAATACCGGGGCATTCTGGAAAGCCTGGGACTCGCAGGCAGCATCAAAGAGAACCTGGATCGAACCCTCCGCCTTAACCCCCGGCATGCCGGGGCCAGGGTCGCGCTGGCCTTGTGGCACCACTCGCTAATTGCCAAAAATGTGGGCTGGCTGTATGGCGCCAATAGCAACCAGATCATGCCGCTTTTTAGTGAAGCCATTCGGCTCGAGCCCCAGGCCATCATCCACAAGATAGAGCTGGCCGGGGTACTGGCGGCCCAGGGCAGGAAAGAAGACGCCCGCAATCAGTACGAAGCGGCCCTGACTATTGCCCCCAGAACCGCCGCCGATCGTTTCGACTTGGAGCGCGCCCGCCGCGAAATGGCTGCACTCCGCTAGAACTAGAATTGGTTTGCACCAAAGCCTCCGGGCTGAACATCCCTTTGATAGTTTGATACAATTCGGCGGGTTTGACCCAGGTTTTATAAATCCAGATTTTCAAAAGGAGCTTTGATGAATGACC
>NZ_CALMCQ010000069.1 GCF_937863175.1 uncultured Meiothermus sp.
TCTAGACACTTTTTTGGAGTTCGAAGAACACTTCCCCGAGGGCTACCACGGTGACGTGAAATATCACCTGGGTTACTCCAACGACCTCGAGACCCCCTATGGCAGGGTTCATCTATCCCTGAACTTCAACCCCTCGCACCTGGAATTTGTGGCCCCGGTAGCCATGGGCCGTACCCGTGCCAAGCAAGATCGCTTTGGCGATCGAAAGCGGGAAAGAGGCATGCTGCTGCTGATCCACGGCGACGCAGCCTTTATCGGTGAAGGCATCGTGCAGGAGACCCTCAACATCTCGGGGATTCCGGCCTATACCGTGGGGGGCGCCGTACACATCATCCTGAACAACCAGGTGGGCTTCACCACCGAGCCGCACGAATATACGGCTGGACGCTACTCTACCGAAATAGCCAAGATGCTCGAGTCGCCGATCTTCCACGTCAATGCCGAGGACCCCGAGGCCCTGGTGGGGGTGGTGGAGCTGGCGATGGAATTCCGCAAGGAGTTCAAGCGCGATGTGTTTATTGATTTGATCGGTTTTCGCAAACGCGGACACAACGAGACCGACGAACCCGGCTTTACCCAGCCGGACATGTACCGCCGCATTGCCGCCAAAAAACCTCTGCATATGGGCTACTTTGCCAGGCTTGAAAGCGAAGGCATCCGCTCCAAAGAGGAGGGCGATGCCCTGGCCAAACAGTACCAGGATGCCATGGAAGCGGCTTTTTCGGGTGCCCGGCGGGAACCCACCCCTACCCGACCCCCGGCAGGGGGAGGGCTCTGGAAGGGCTATGTGGGTGGCCCCGAAGAAAGGGTTCCCGACCCCGAGACCGGGGTTCCGCTGGAGAAGCTTTCGGCCCTGATGGAGGGTCTTAACCGGCTGCCCGAGGGCTTTAGTCTGCATCCCAAGCTAGCCAGGTTTGTGGAGGGTCGCCGCGAGATGGGGCAGAATAAACGTCCCCTGGACTGGGCCTCGGCGGAAGGACTGGCCCTGGCCACGCTGGCGGTGGAAGGGCACCGGGTGCGGATTTCAGGCCAGGACGTGATTCGAGGTACCTTTACCCAGCGCCACGGGGGTTATACCGACCATCTCTCGGGTGAGAAATATATTCCTGCCAATCACCTGGCCGAGGGGCAGGCCCCGGTTGAACTCTACAACTCGGCGCTCTCCGAGGCGGGGGTGCTGGGTTTTGAGTATGGCTATAGTCTGGACATGCCCGATGCGCTGGTGGGTTGGGAGGCCCAGTACGGTGACTTTGTGAACACCGCCCAGGTTATTATTGACCAGTTCATCGCCTCGGCAGAGGCCAAATGGAGCCGTTTGTCCGGCATTGTGATGTTGTTGCCGCACGGCATGGAAGGCGGCGGCCCCGAGCACAGCAGCGCCCGCCTCGAGCGCTTCTTGCAGCTCTGCTCCAACGACAACATGCAGGTGGTCTACCCCACCACCCCGGCGCAGTACTTCCACCTGCTGCGCCGCCAGGTAGTGCGCCCCTGGCGCAAACCCCTGGTGGTGATGACCCCCAAGAGCCTGTTGCGCAATCCCGACGCGGTATCGAGGCTCGAGGAGCTTGCCCAGGGCCGTTTTCAGCGGGTGCTATACAGCACCCCCAACCCCAAAATCAAGCGGGTGGTGCTGTGTTCGGGCAAAGTCTACTACGACCTCGAGGCCGCCCGACGTACAGCCGGTAAAGAAGAAGTCGCCATTGTTCGACTGGAACAACTCTACCCCTTCCCGCTGAAAGAACTCGAGGCGGCCCTGGCATTTTACTCGGCCAAGGCCGAGGTCATCTGGACCCAGGAAGAGCCCGCCAACATGGGGGCCTGGTGGTTCATCCGGGCCCGCTTTGGCGACCGGGTGTTCGGCCACCACCTGGGGGTGGTGGCCCGCGAAGAGTCCAGCAGCCCTGCGGTTGGCTCCAAGAAAGTGCACGACCGGGAGCAACAGACCATCGTCAAGCAGGCCCTGGGAATTTAGCCCAGAGCGGGCAGGAACACGGTCCACAGCCACTAAACCGGGCTTTTGGCTCCCCCCTCCTGCTGTTCACTGCCCACCCTGGTGCGTTTGCGGTAAAGTTGTACAGGTTTGGGTGCTGCGGCACCCCTAAAACGGGAGGCGAGATGGCCTTGGAACTCAAAATTCCCGCAGTGGGAGAATCCATCACCGAAGTGGAAATTGGGCAGTGGCTCAAAAAAGAAGGCGACGCGGTCGGGGTAGACGAGCCCCTGGTCGAGCTGGTCACCGACAAGGCAACCCTGGAACTACCCTCGCCTGTCGGAGGCCGGTTGGCCAAGATTCTCATCCCCTCCGGGCAGGCCAGGGTGGGTGATGTGGTGGCCTTGCTGGAAGAGGGCGGTGCAGCGGCTGTGGTTAGCTCCCCCATACAGTCCGCCCCCCTACCGTCGCCAGGCCAGACTGCTTCCACCCAGGCCGCAGCAAGGGTCATGCCAGCCGCCGAACGCCTGGCAGCCCAGACTGGCCTCCAGGCTGCAACTATTCCAGGAACTGGCCCCGGAGGCCGGGTGCTCAAGGAAGATGTACAGCGAGCTGCTGCGGCTCCCTCTACACCTGCCGCTCCGCCACCCCCTGCCTCCCTTCCGCCCCCCCCCCCCCCCCCCC
>NZ_CALMCQ010000070.1 GCF_937863175.1 uncultured Meiothermus sp.
GCCCGGTGCTTTTGCCCCATATTTCCTCGGGGGACCAGACCCCGGAGCGGGCATAGCGCATTAGAACCGTGTAGACTCCGACCTGCATGGGGCCGGCCATCACCCCCAGGGTAAAGATGCTGACCAGCAGAGCTTGAACCAGCAGCCAGACAATCCCCAGGGGATGTTGGGCCAGTAGTCTAAAGCTGCGGGTCAGGACGTTGCCAATATTTAGCATCGGTCACCTTCTGAACCTCAGGTATTGCACGCCGGCAATTCGGGCTCGAGACTCAAGATTGCAGGGGTTGCCACCCAGGATTCTAATTCGAAATCGCTACTGCCTCTTCCGAACTCCGCCGATTCTGGCGTGAGATACCCGATCTCCCCAAAGCCACTTCCAGTCAGGCTTTTTTTGTTCATTTGACTTTGGAGTACTGGGTGGGGTGACTGTCCTGGCCGTGAGTATACCTCAGCGCAGCCCGTCATTACTCCTTCCGCAGTTCACTTTTGTGCACCGTAACCCAACTGCCTTCCTCGGTAATCAGGTCTACCGTTCCGGCCAGCGGGTTGAGCTTGGCGACTTTGCCACAGGTGCCCTGGATGCTACAGGCTTTGGTGTTTTTGCGCGGCAGATCCGCCAGGAGTTCCTGGTAGTGGTCGTGCTCGTACTGCAAGCAACACAACAAGCGCCCACAGGGCCCAGAGACCTTCTCGGGGGAGAGCGGGAGCTGTTGATCGCGGGCCATCTTGATGGAGACCTGGACAAAGTCTTGCAGCCAGGTTGAGCAACACGACTCCATCCCGCAGGCCCCCAGGGTGCCCAGATAGGCCGTCTGGTCACGGGGGCCCAGGGCAATGAACTCCACTCGAGCCCCGGCGAGCTTGTTCAATTCATTGACCCAGCGCCGTAGATCTATGCGCTCCTCGGCGGAGTAATGCACCGAAATGTGACTGCCATCCAGGGTGAATTCGCATCCCAGCACCTTGGCCTGGATGCCCTCCCGGCGCAGGCGGGCTTTGAGCCACCACTGCACCTCCTGGCCCCGGTTTTTGAGGCTGGCCTGCTGATCCAGGTCTTCGGGGGTCGCGATACGCACCACTTCCCCCACCGCGTTGCCCAGATGCGGCTCGGTGCGCACCCTGGCCAGTTCCAGACCACGGCCGGTACGCACCACCACCCAGCTATCTACCGGGGGGGCCAGACTACTAAACCGGTAGTCGTAGATTTTGGGGCCATGCGCGAATCGCACGCCAACGCATTCCATGAAAACCTCCCTGATTAAGGGCCGAAGAGCTGCATTCAACCCGGTTGCAAAGCTGACACAATCCATACCTAGACTAAAGCAGAATGGCTCTAAAAATCTAGAGCCTGGCCAGCTTGAGCGCCAACCAGGTCTGAACCAGGTCTTCGCTCACATAGGCCGAGAGCGCATCCTGGGCACGGCTGAGGGTTTCGAGGGCCTCCTTGTAGGCCGGGCTTTCGAGATGGATGGTGGGTTCCAATCGGCGCCCCAGATAGGGCAGGGCATCCTCGATCTCAAGCAGCAGTTTGAGAGCCTCGAGGGTCTGGGATGGCCCCTGCCGCAATGCCTCCAGCAAGCCCTGGGTACGACTGG
>NZ_CALMCQ010000071.1 GCF_937863175.1 uncultured Meiothermus sp.
TCGGGGCGGGGGAGGAAAAAAAGCCGTGCGGAAGCCAGGGGGGGCAGGGTATAGACCTGCGCGGGCAGCCCCAGCACCGCCGGAACCCCGAAGTTGCCCAGCAGGGTCAGGTAGAGCGCCCCAAAGGCCGTAATCAAAACCGGAAACAGCGGGGGAACCAGGGCCCGCACCCGCTTCCAGCCGGTTACGCCATGTACCTCGCTGGCCACCAGCAGCGGGGCCAGCTTCGACTCCAAAGCCGGGCGCAGCAACAGGTAGGCCACGGGTGCGTAGTGGGCCGTCCAGGCCAGCAGGATGCCCCCCACCCCGTAGGGTTGCAAGCCGACCAGTTGCAGGGCATACAAGAAGCCCAGCGCCCCCACGAAGGGCGGCACCAGATAGGCCGGCAGCAGCAGCGCGTCCCATCCCGGATGCAGCCTTGCCCGGAAGGCCAGCCAGGCCAGCCCACCCCCGACCAGCAGACTGAGCAAACTCCCCACCAGCGCGAGCAGCAGCGAAACCCCGGCCAGGTCGAGCACCCGGGGTAGAATGGCCACGTCCCCCAACCCCCGCCAGGCCAGCACAAAAAGCGGCATGGCTACCCCCAGCGAAAGGAGTAGCCAGAACAGGGCGGCAATAGGTCGGCTCGAGGGCATCAGGGCTATCCTGGTTTACCATCGTAAAGCGGTCTGAACACTGGTGCGGTGCATACTGCTTGGGGTCGAGGGTTAAGCGCCATTCTTGGGATCTTATCCAGTTACGGTATGAATTAAAGACCGATAGCCCACAGACTTTTTGCCTTCCGCCATGAGCTCTTTTGCTATCGGCTATTGACAATCAGCTATCGGCCAATTCTAGCGCAGGTTGAAAAGCGTGTTGAACTGGGTGAACAAGCGCTGCCGATGGGTCTGAATGTACTCCGCGGCCGATGGTACCGAAAGCACCTCACCGCTCACGCCTGCCGGGCGGGGGGCGGTGGGTATAACCGGAATTAAGCCCTGCTGCGCAAACAGGGCCTGGGCCTCGGGAGACAGCAGGAAGCGAATGAACCGCTCAGCCGCTGCGGGGTTGCGGCTGCTGCTCAACACCCCAATCGGGGTGGGCACCAGGATCGCGCCGTCTTTAGGGTAAATGAGTCGGAGGGGTGCACCCTGGCGGATCAGTTCGCGGATCCCGTGGTCGGTGATGATGGCCAGTCCATACTGCCCCTCGGCCAGTTTCTGCTGGAGGATGGGGTTGGACTGCTCTACCTTGAGGCCGTTGCGCTCGAGCTGGGTAAAAAAGTCGAAGCCGAAACGCTGGCTGAAGGTTCCCAGGGTGGAGAGGGCCGCCCCGGAAAAATTCGGGTTGGGCATTCCCAGCAGGTTGCGGTATTCGGGTTTGAGAAGGTCGCGCCAGTAGCGCGGTTCGGGGGTGTTACCCAGTCGGCGGGTATTCACCGCAATGCCGTTGTATAGCAGACGCACCTCGTAATATAGCCCACCCTGATAGGCAAACCTGACCGGAAAACCAGCGGTGGTGGCCCGAACCGGACGCAAGCGGTTGGCAGCAGCCAGCTCACGGAAGAAGGTTTTGTCTGCCACCCAGAGCAGGTCGGCCTGGGGGTTGTTTGCTTCCAGTTCGGCCCGCAAACGGGTAATCACCTCGCCGGTTCCACTGCGGAATACCTGCACATTGATGTTTGGATGGGCCCGTCTGAACAACTCAATCATGGGATTGACATTGGTCAAGACCTCCGAGGTGTAGAGGGTGAGGGTTTGCTGCTGGGCGTTAGCCAGCCCCAAAGCTGCCAGAGAAGCCAGGAAAAATCGTCGCATAAAGCCTCCAGTTAAGGGTTCGTCCCTGAGAGAGATTGTGCCCGGTTTGTTGTCAACCTGGTGTCAGGCCAGACTTTGTTCTGGGCTACGAAATTCTCTGTGGCACAGTTCCGAAGCGCAGCAGGGGGTTGGGCAGGTTCGCTCGAATGGATTTTCAACCGAAACCCAGACCGGTTAGACCGATAGCCACCCCACCGCCCGCTGCACCCGCAGGGAAGGCTTTCAGGGCCCATCCAAAACGATTCTCGAGACGGTCTCTGAGGGCGCCTTGCAGGTAGAGACGGCTCAGGCTGCTCCCGCGATCGTCCGATGGTCTTTCAGCACCAGATTACTGAGGCCGTGTTTGCTCGAGAGCCGTTCCAGGTTTTTCTGGCGCTCCTGAAGCCTGGCCGCATACGACATATTGGCCCCGTGCATCGCGACCGCCACGCCCCTGCCGGGCAACTGGATCAGGGGATACCCCGCCGAGACAATCCTCAGATACCAGTCCCAGTCCCAGTAGTCCGACATCTCCGGGTCGAAGAGTCCGAGCTGGTCGTGAAAAAAGCGGGGATAGGCCGCTCCGGTCGCGAGCAGCAGGTTGTCGGAGCGCAGCGACTGCGGCGCGGCCTTCAAGTCGAAGGGGATGCGCCCCAGTTCAAGCCCATCGCGCTCCTGGATCAAGTAGCCGCCCCGGTACACCAGTCCGGCCTGCGATTTGAGTGCGCGTACCACCCGGTGCAGGTGGGTGGTGTCGAGTAACCAGTCGTCGTCGTCGAGCAGGGTGATAATTTCGCCCGAAGTATGGGCCAGTCCGGTGTTTCGGGCGTGTACCTGCCCCGTGCCCTCGTTGCGGACTCCCACCATCCGGGGGTCGCGCAGGTTGTGAGCGGCCAGGATGCCCGAGCCGTCGCCGTCATCCACCACCACGGCTTCCCAGTCGGGGTAGAGCTGAAGCTGGAGGGAGCGCAGTGCCCGCAGCAGGAGGGCGGGGCGGTTGAAGGTGGGGATGATGACACTGATCATTCTTTACTAAACATACTAGACCCGTTTTGTCAGGGGGAGTCAGCCCATGGTTTTACACTGCTCTGACCGTCTGGGGCTGCTTGACCCTGTCCTGACCAGTACAAAAAAAACTTATCCCGGGGCCTGCCCCTCTGAGGTATCCGAATGCGAATCCTGGTAACCAACGACGATGGAATCTATAGCCCTGGACTGCTGGCACTGGCCGAAGTGGCCACCGCCTTTGGAGAAGTTCGGGTGGTGGCCCCCGATGTCGAACAGTCGGCGATGGGCCATGCTATTACCATTATGCGACCCCTGCACTACCGTTCTACACCGGTGGGGGGTCTCGAGGCCTATCGCGTGAACGGCACCCCCGCCGACTGCGTGGCCCTCGGAACGCACCACTGGGACAGGGCAGACCTGGTTCTTTCCGGCATCAACCTGGGCTCTAACCTGGGCAACGAAATCTGGCACTCCGGCACCGTGGCGGCTGCCAAACAAGCGGCCCTGCTGGGGATGCCGGCCGTTGCTTTCAGTACGCCGGTCAATGGTAAGGAACCCGATTTTGAGGCCCTCAAGCCCTGGGTTGGTCGGGTGCTGGAAGCCCTGCTGCGCGAACCCCGGCCTTTCCTGATCAATGTGAACCTGCCCCCCAGACCCAAAGGGATTCTTTGGGCGCGGCAGTCGGTGCGAATGTACGAAGGCACCATCGTGCCCGGAACCGACCCCATGGGCCGGGAACACTTCTGGTTTGCAGCCCATCCCGACCACGAGCCCGACGAGGGAACCGACCGCTGGGCCATCAACCACAACTTCATTGCGCTAACGCCACTGCGTCTGGACTTGACCGACGAGGCCCGCCTGAGCCAGGCCTTCCAGCTTGCAGCTTCTGCCGACTGAGCCTGCTGTTTAGCCTCTGCCGATAGCTGATAGCCAATAGCCAATAGCCAATAGCCAATGGCTAATAGCCAATAGCCAATAGCCAATAGCCAATAGCCAATGGCTAATAGCAAGCATCTCATTGCTTGTGTGGTCTACTTGTTGCATAGAGCGGGTATAAACTAACTCTAGATCGCCTCCCCCCTTGCGGGGGAGGACAGGGAGGGGGTCTCGGCCCAGCCGAGTTCTTTTAGTCACACAGCCTGGTCTTACAAAAAATCCGGGCAACTCCCTCCCCTCGTAAGGCTGGTCAGCTCGAGGTTCACAAGGGCCCGGGGGCCTGGCTATTGACCATCGGACAGACTATGGACTGGATAATGGAATGGCCGAGGATCAGGATGTTTAATCTATACATTGAACAAGACCAGCACGGTGTCGCCGTCCTGCACAATGTATTCCTTGCCCTCGGTGCGTACCCAGCCCCTTTCCTTGGCCTGCGCCCAGCCACCCGCCTCGACCAGGCGGTTCCACTCGATCACCTCGGCCCGGATAAAGCCCTTCTCGAGGTCGGTGTGAATCTCTCCGGCGGCCTGCGGGGCTCTGGTGCCCTGCCTGATCGTCCAGGCCCGCACCTCTTTTTCTCCGGCGGTGAAGAAGGTCTGCAAGCCCAGGGTCTGGTAGGCGGTACGCACCAGCCGATCCAGCCCAGATTCCTGCAAACCCAGGTCTTGCAGGTACTCGGCGGCCTCCTCTTCGGACAAATCGGCCAGCTCGGCCTCAATTTTGGCCGAGACCACCACCACCTCACTTCCCTCGGTGGCGGCGATTTCCCGTACCCTGCCGACATGGGGGTTGTTTGCCCCCTCGGGAAGGTCTTCTTCGCCCACGTTGCAGATGTAGATGACCGGCTTCTGGGTGAGCAGGCCCAGTTCGAGGGCAGCCCGGGCCAGCATCTCGGGCTCGGCCCCGGCGTAGGTGCGGATGGGCTGGCCCTGTGAGAGGTGCTGCATGAGCGGTTCCAGGATTTCCAGCAGGGCTCTGTCGTCTTTGTCACTGCGGGCCGACTTGCGCAGCTTGTCCAGGCGACGCTCGATAGACTGAAGGTCAGCCAGCGCGAGTTCGGTGTTGATGGTCTCGAGGTCGTCCAGGGGATCCACCCTGCCGGCAACATGCACCACATTGGGGTCGTCGAAACACCGCACCACATGGGCAATGGCGGCCACCTCGCGGATGTTGGCCAGAAACTGGTTGCCCAGGCCCTCGCCCTTGTGGGCCCCTTTAACCAGGCCGGCAATGTCCACGAACTCAACGTGGGTCGGCACCATGGGCGGCATCCGCTCACCCTTCACAAAAAGCTTCTGCAGGGCCTTTAGGCGCGGGTCATGCAGCACCACCACCCCCACGTTTTTGTCAATGGTGGCAAAGGGATAGTTGGCGGCCAGTGCGCCGGCTTTGGTGATAGCGTTGAACAGGGTGGATTTACCTACGTTGGGAAGACCGACGATACCGACTCCGAGCGATGCCATGTATTTCCTCTGGGCGGGCCTGCCGGCCTGCACACCAAGCGACCATTCTACCGCAGCAGAGGCAAAACCCCCAAGCCTGGCCGGATAGAATTTGAGCAGACTCAGGAGGTGCTTGCGGGGGCAGTGCAGCCTGTCTGTTCTTACAGCTTGGGCTGGACACCCAGCGTTCGCTCCAGACCCCGTCCGATCTCCTGGCCTACGAGAGCGATGCGCGGGTCGCACGGGGGGCGGGGATGATGATGGCCGGGCGGGCTACCGCGGTTCGGGTTTATGGCCTAACCCCCTAACCCCAGGTGCGCCCTGGCTTCCCCGGTGAATCCGGCCCAGTCCAGCACGGCCTGGGTTAGGAACACATAGCCCTGGGTGGTGCAGGTTTTGCCCTGCCAGCGGTAGGGCTCTTCAGTACGCTCTAAAGTTGTTCCAGCCAGGGCTTCCTCTGCTATGAAGTGGGCCGCAACCCTGCCCGAGAGGTGTCCGGCCTCCAGCAAAAACAAAACTCCGTTGGCGCCCGCGAACACCGCCCGTAAGCCGCCCCAGATTTCGTTCAGCCAGTCCTGGTGCGCGGGGTCACGCCCCAGTTTGCGCATGTTGGGGCCGCCGGGAATTACCAGCACCTCGAGTTCGGGCCGGGCGGCAAAGGTGTACCGGGGCGTCCAGACCGCGCCCGCGCTACCCTCCAGGGCAGTGCGCCCACGTGCGATGGTGAACCGCTCCCAGCCCAGCAGCCGGGCCGCCTCCATCACCAGCGCGGCTTCGGCCTCGAGGAAACCCGGAGTAAGCAAAACCCCCATTCGCATGGCCCCATGCTACCAATGCCCCAGGTATGAAGCCAGGTTCGGGTAGATCTTCACCACCGGTGTGGTTCAACACGCCAGTCGCTGTCGCTGCGGGCCAGGGACGCAGCCGCAGGAAAAGCCATCCAGAATGTGCAGACTGCCCCGGCTACAGACCACCCGCGCTGGGCTATTTGCTCCCGGTTACTGGCTTCTTGCGCAGTGCAGGAGGTTTGTTGCGCCGGGACGGGGCGCCCCGGATGAAGGTCTTCAAATCGGCGGCTTGCTGGGCCAACGATTCTGGGTGAACGTACATCATGTGCCCGGCAGGGTAGTAGTGAACCTGGATACTCCCTTGCAGGTGGGGCTCCAAGCTCAGGTGACTCAGGGTATAGTCGGTGGCGAAATAGGGGGTGGCCAGGTCGTAGTAGCCGCTGCCCACGTAGACCCTCAGGTGCGGGTTCATGCTGATGGCCTTGCGCAAAGTTTCGGCCACGTTGAGGTACTGGTTTTCGAACTCCTTGTAGCTCCAGTTCTGGTACAGGCTCGAGAGAATCTCGTAGGGCAGATCGCTCTGGAAGCCCAGTTCCTGGCGCACATACTGGTTGAGGGTCGCGGTGTAAGGCCCCTGGATGGCGGCATAGCTGGGGTCGTACTCGAAGGCGGCTCCGGCGGCGTC
>NZ_CALMCQ010000072.1 GCF_937863175.1 uncultured Meiothermus sp.
CCGGGTTGAAGTGAATGTAGTCCATGTGGCGAGCGAAATCCCGCTCATCTTTGATGCGGTGCTCCCAGAAGCGGCGTTGCCACAGAGTAGATTCTTTACGCTTTTGCCGGGATCTGGACAGTCGGCCTGGATCAAAGTACAGATCACCGACTCTCCGGCTAACCCCGGCTTTGATCTGCAGCCAGCGCTCTGAAAAATCCGAATCCTCTTCTGGAAGCGTCCAGATGCAGTGCAGGTGATCGGGCAGAAGCACCCAGGCTTCGGCAGTGAAGGGGAGGATCTGGCGAACCTGGCCAATGGAGAGTCTTAGGGCTGTTCGGAAGGGTTCATCTAGCAGAATTCTCTGGCGTTGATAGGTGACTACCGTGAAGAAATAGCAGCCTCCTTTGAGATAATCACGGCGATAGTTGGGCATACGTGGGTAATTCTATCGGGGGGTTTGTCGTAGGGTTGTGCGCGTGGTCTACTTACCCAGAATGGCGGTGCGTGCCGCAAGTCAAACTGGCTATTGTCCAGTCTATAGCGGGGTTTGTGGTTGAGTTGTGCATGGGCATGTGTTTACAAACTGGCTGGCGCTCCGGAGCTGGTGGTGCGTGCCGCACCCTACAAACTGATATGGTGGTGCGTGCCGCACCTTACTACTACTTGGATCGGCTCAACTGTGTGTCATTTCCAAAGGCACCACCCACCGGTCAAACTCTTCCTCGGTCAGATAGCCCAGCGCCAGGGCTGCTTCCTTAAGGCTGGTACCTTCTTTGTGGGCTTTTTTGGCAATGGCAGCGGCTTTGTCGTAGCCAATATGCCGGTTGAGCGCGGTTACCTGCATCAGGTTGATGGAGAGGTTATGCTGGATTTTGGGCAGGTTGGGCTCGAGGCCCACCGCACAGTTATCGTTGAAGGCCATACAGGCATCACCCAGTAGCTCTATGCTGGTCAGGACGTTATAAACCATCACCGGCTTGAACACATTAAGCTGGAAATTGCCCTGCGAGCCGGCAAAGGCCACTGCTGCGTCGTTGCCGAAGACCTGCACCGCCACCATGGTCAGGGCCTCGGACTGGGTGGGGTTGACCTTGCCCGGCATGATGGAGCTGCCCGGCTCGTTTTCGGGGATGTGGATCTCGCCAATGCCGTTGCGCGGGCCGGAAGCCAGCCAGCGCACATCGTTAGCCATCTTCATCAGGGCACCGGCCAGGGTGCGCAAAGCTGCGCTGGTGGTAACCAGGGCGTCGTGGGCCGAGAGTGCGGCAAACTTGTTGGCTGCCGATACAAAAGGAAACCCGGTTTCCTTGGCGAAATATTCCGCAGCCAGGTCGCCAAACCTGGGGTGGGCATTCAGGCCGGTTCCCACGGCAGTTCCGCCTATAGCCAGCTCGTACAGGCCCTTTTCGGCGTGGCGCACCTCGGCCAGGCAGTAGTCAATCTGGGCTACCCAGCTGCCAATTTCCTGCCCCAGCGTGATGGGGGTAGCGTCTTGCAGGTGGGTGCGGCCCACCTTCACGATATCCTTGTAGGCTTCGGCTTTGGCGGCCAGGGTGTCGCGCAGTTTTTGCACCCTGGGATAAAGCTGGCGATGCAACTCTTCCACTGTGGCGATGTGCATGGCGGTGGGGAAGGTATCGTTGGAGGACTGGCCCCGGTTGACGTGGTCGTTGGGGTGTACTGGGGCTTTGGAGCCCAGCACCCCATCGGCCAATTCAATCGCGCGGTTGGATATGACCTCGTTGGCATTCATGTTGGTCTGCGTACCCGAGCCGGTCTGGAAGACCACCAGGGGGAAGTGATCATCCAGTTTGCCCGCAATGACCTCGTCGGCAGCCCGTGCAATCAGCTCGGCTTTGTCGCGGGGTAGCTCACCCAGATCGGCATTGGCCAGGGCAGCCCCCTTTTTCAGAATCCCCATGGCCCGGATGATGGAGCGGGGCATTTTGAAGCGCTCCTGCCCAATGGGGAAGTTCTGGATCGAACGCTGGGTCTGGGCACCCCAGTAGCGGCTCTCTTCAACCTGCATCTGGCCCATGGTGTCGGTCTCGATTCGGTGGCTCATAGCGGTTCTATTTTACGGGTGGGCTCCTGGGTTGGTGAAATAGCGAGAAGTACCGAGCGGGCCCACACAAGAAAGGGTAGTTCAGCGGTAGGCATACTGAAACGAGAACTTGCTTTTTGTACAAGCCAACCAGCGTTCGTCTTGACACGGTATACCAAACACCTGTAAGCTCTTTCACAAGATGCTTTCGTCTAGCAGCCTGATCCTGGTTCTAGTCGGCCTAGTAATTATTAGGCCGGTGGGGGATTTGGTGTAGCTAAGAGCTTAGAAGCGCATCCTAAAGCCCCCCGAATAGCCGGGGGGCGGTTTTTTTGAAGAACGGGAGAGACTAT
>NZ_CALMCQ010000073.1 GCF_937863175.1 uncultured Meiothermus sp.
AAGTTCCGTGGCCTCGCCCGGAGTCTGGGTGGGCGATCACTCGAGCCTGTAAGCCTGCCCTGCCCTGGGAAACCAGGGCCTCAAAAGCACCGCCCGACTGCCCCTGCCACCAGAAAAGGCCTCCCAACAACACCGCCAGAACACCCACTCCTCCCCAAACCCAGGGCATGGGCGAGGGCTTGGGCCTGGAACTGTACCTGGCCGAGGCCGCTTTCTTCTTCTTCTTGGGTTGCGTTGCCATCTGATCACCCTGAATGTTCAGCTTAGGGGGACGCTAAAGTCTCGACTACCCCACCATCCCACATTTCAGTGCCGTCCAGCTCCACTATCCCCGACCTGAACCCGTACCCCCTCCACACACAAAACCTTGCATACTGCCTTCAAGGCCCCTCTACCCGGTTGCACGGTCAAGGGTGCAATACCCAGATAATGGGTCGGCAACCGTACTCTGGATACCCTTAGATGCCCTGAAGCCACTTTTATCGGGAGTAACGCTTCCTTCAGCCTCGGTTAAGAATCCACCCCGCATCCCCTTCAGTTTTCAGGAGCATTCTCTAAAGCAGGAGGAAAAACCGTGCATAAGACCTTACACAAACTCGCCGGACTTGCCCTGGTGGGCCTGCTCGCCGCCTGTGGAACCGGGTCGCAGACCCCCAACACCCTAACTCAGACCGATGCCCAGGCTCTTTCGGAAGCAGCCCAGGGCGATCTGCAACTCACGGGCGCTTTACTGGGGGATGCCAGCGCGGCTGCACTGAACGCCCAAAGTAGCATGGATAGCCTGGATGCCGCGGCCCAGACCTGGGGCCTGCCTCGACGCATTAACCTGATTTTGCGGGCGCTGGGCGTGCTTTACCTGCCCCCACTGGGCAGTGGGAACTGCACCATCCACACCACCCCCTCCCCGCTGGTAGATGCCGACGATGACGGCGTGCCCGCCAATGCCACGACTGCCTACGACTGCAGCTACACCGGCCCCGGCGGCACCAGTTACGCTTTGAATGGCTCCATTACCCTCGAGGACACCAACGACAACCAGCAGTACAGCGGCTTCGGTGTCACCTTCAACAACTTCAGGTCACGCATGAGCGGCGATAACCGTTCGGTGGAGCGCACCCTGAACGGTAGCTATTCGATGGACAAGCAGGATGCCACCCTGTTCAAGATCAGCAAAAACTACACCCATGGCATCACCAAGACCGTCTTCAACAACACCTACACCGGCTCGCTGATCTTCAATGTCCACAAGACCTACGCCCCCGACAACGATGGGGATAGCAACCCCTGGAAT
>NZ_CALMCQ010000074.1 GCF_937863175.1 uncultured Meiothermus sp.
GGCCGGTGATACAGCCCGGTTGCAAGAACTGGCAGTGCTTTCTGGAGCCGACCTCGAGGTCGCCGAGGCCATCGGTGCGCGGGTGGAGCAGGCCATCTCAGCCCTCCGGGCGCTGCCCCCCTCCGCTGACCGTGATGAGCTGGAAGCCCTGGCCAGACGCGAGCTGGTGCGGGTAAAGTGAGCACCTGCCTTCAGTCCGGCTAGATACCCTCGTATCTTCCTGCAAATATCGCAGGTTGATGGCGTTTTTTTGTTACCCTAAAGTATGCCCAAAGCAGTGGTTTTCGATGCCTATGGAACCTTGTTCGATGTGCAGGGTTTAAGCCAGGTTTGCGAGGATCTCTTCCCGAGTCGGGGTGCGACGCTCTCGGAGCTGTGGCGCAGAAAGCAGCTTGAGTACACCTGGCTTTTAGCGCTGATGGGTCAGTACCAGGACTTCTGGACCATCACCCGTCTGGCGCTCCACCATGCTTCTGGCACCCTGAAACTGCCTCTCGATGCAGGGCAGCAGGAGCGCCTGATGCAAGGCTTCCTGACCCTGCCCGCCTACCCGGAGGTACCGGTGGTTTTGCCGCGCTTGTCGAGCCGCTATCCGCTGGCAATTCTCTCCAACGGCAGCGAGGAAATGTTGGGCAAAGTAGTGCAACACAACCGCCTGCAAAACTACTTCACACACCTTCTGAGCGCCGAATCCACCAGAACCTACAAGCCCAGCCCAAAAGTATACGACCTGGCCATCCGGGCTTTTTTTGCAGTTCCCGAGAAGATTGTTTTTGTTTCGTCAAATGGCTGGGATGTAGCGGGGGCCAGGGCCTTTGGTTTCAAGGTCGCCTGGTGCAACCGATGGAGCCTGGCCCCCGAGACCCATACTTCCGAGCCCGACTGGACGCTGGAAAGCCTCGAGGAACTCGAGTCCCTACCGCTCTGACCCCCCATCCACCGGCGTGGGCCTGCCGTGTTCGTCCACGGCCACATAGGTCAGGTTGCCTTTGGTGGCCAGCACCTTGGACTCGCGCAGGTTTTCGCGGTAGACCTCCACCTCGACCGTAAGGGAGGTACGGCCCACCCGCACTACTCTGGCCACCACTTCCAGCAGGTCTCCCATCTTGATGGGCACTTCAAACACCACCTCACTCACCCGTACCGTCACACAAGGTTTGCGGGCGCGCCGGATAGCGGCATACGAGCCGACCTTATCCATCAGGCCCATGACGAAGCCACCAAAGGCGTTGCCGCCAGGGTTGACATGTTCGGGAAAGACCAGTTCAAGTGTGCGGGCTTCGCTCATTCCATCACCGGCTACAGCCTAACTGGTCTGGCCGAGGGTCGGCAATAAGGCTGGGGACTGGGCGCATAGAGCAGATATTAGTCCATAGCTGATAGCTTCTGACCTGCGACCCGAGACCTGCGACATTCTAGTGGGAAACAGTCAGGGGTAGAGCTTTGGTAAACCTGCCGGAACGCCATCGGGGGTGTCAGGGATGAGTAGCTATAGGCCATTGGCTATTGGCTATCGGCCCCTTCGGTAAGGAGCCTACTCACCCCTTGCATCCGGGTATACTCATGGACGTCGAAATTAGGGTCAAACGCCCATGCCAGCTATGACAGAATGGCCCCGAGACTTGTGAAGAGGAGGTTTGCTCAATGCCACTCAGAAACGCCTATACTCCCCCAGGGGACGCATCCTTGTGGGAGAGCTTTTTACGCCGCCTCGAGGCCACCATTAAGGTGGCCAGGATTCACCCCGCCACCATCCAGTATCTGACCCACCCCAAGCGCTCGGTGGGGGTCTCGCTGCCGGTGGTGATGGACGATGGGGGTGTGCGCAATTTTACGGCTTACCGGGTGATCCACAATATCGCCCGTGGCCCGGCGCTGGGTGGGGTACGCTATCACCCGGAGGTGGGGTTGGGCCAGACCTGCGGCATGGCCGCCTGGATGACCCTGAAATCGGCGGTGTTTGGCCTGCCCTTTGGGGGGTCGGCGGGTGGGGTGGTGGTAGACCCGGACCGGCTCTCGAGGCGGGAACTCGAGCGGGTCTCGCGCCGCTACGTGACCGAACTCATCGAGCTGATCGGGCCGGACGAAGATGTACTGGCCCCCGATGTAGGCACCAACGAAACCGTGATGGCCTGGTTTCAAGATACCTTTGCCATGACCCGTGGCCAGACCACCCTCAGCGCCGTAACCGGGAAACCCACCCAGCTTGGAGGAGTAGCGGTCAAGGACGAAGGCGGTGGGCAAGGGCTGGTGTATATGCTCTCCGACCTGGCCCAGGCCAATGGCTGGCCGCTAGAGGGGGCCAGCGTTGCTATTCAGGGTTTTGGGCAGGTGGGCAGTGCGGTGGCCCGATATGCAGTCAAGGAAGGGCTCAAGGTGGTGGCCGTCTCGACCAGTCAGGGCGGTGTGTACAATCCCGAGGGGCTGGACGTGGCAGCCCTCGAGAAGCACTATGCCGAACACAGGCATCTAGAGGGCTTTCCCGGCGGCAAACACCTCACCAACCACGAGCTGCTCACCTTGAAGGTAACTTACCTGGTTCCAGCCGCCGTAGAGGGCGTGATCAACGAGCACAACGCCCAGCAAGTCGCAGCCCAGGTGGTACTGGAAGGGGCCAACGGAGCCATCACCCCCGAGGCTGAGTACCTGCTAAAGCTCCAGGGTAAGTACATCGTGCCGGACATCCTGGCCAGCGGTGGAGGGCTGGTGCTCTCCTACCTCGAGTGGGTACAAGACCTCTCGATGCTCTTCTTCGAAGAGGGCGAAGTACAGCAGAAGTTGCGCGAATTTATTCACCAGAGTCTGCAGGCGGTACTCGAGCGGGCCAAACCCCTCCAGGGCGATCTGCGAACCAGCGCCTACGCGCTAGCGGTGGAGCGCATCAACGAGGCCAGCCGGCTGCGCGGAGTGTATCCGTGAACAACAGGTCTATAGCGTATAGCCGATTGCTGCTAGCCAAAGGCTTCCCGCCGAGGGTTTCTGATCCAGGGCTCTCGATCTTGTCCTGCTGCACACAGGTTACGCCTGCAATTTCCGGCTATCGGCCCTGAGCCATCACCTATCCGCTTTCTGGAGGACGCATGAAATCTGAACCGCTTTCCTACCTTTCCAGCGAAAACATCGGCCCCTGGGAAATCTATCTGGCCCAGGTAGACCGCGTCACCCCTTATCTGGGCAAGCTGGCCTTTTGGGCCGAAGACCTGAAGCGACCCAAGCGTATTCTGATCGTGGATGTACCGATCCAGATGGATGATGGCTCGGTGGCCCACTTCGAGGGTTACCGGGTTCACCACAATACCTTCCGTGGCCCTGCCAAGGGGGGTATTCGCTACCACCAGGATGTCACCCTTTCCGAAGTCATGGCGCTATCGGCCTGGATGACCATCAAAAACGCAGCAGTGGGCCTGCCCTACGGGGGTGGCAAAGGGGGTATTCGGGTAGATCCCCGCAAGCTCAGCCCGGGCGAGGTTGAACGCCTGACCCGTCGCTATACCTCCGAAATTGGCATCATCATCGGCCCGGACAAAGACATACCGGCCCCCGACATGGGTACGGGCGCCCGCGAAATGGCCTGGATGATGGATACCTTCTCCATGAATGTGGGGCGTACCGCACCGGGGGTCGTCACCGGCAAACCCATCGCGGTGGGAGGTTCGCTGGGACGGCAGGATGCCACCGGGCGCGGGGTGTTCGTGACGGCAGCCGTGGCGGCTGAAAAAATAGGCCTGTCCATTGCCGGTAGCCGGGTGGCTATACAGGGTTTCGGCAATGTAGGCAATGCAGCAGCCCGCATCTTCCACGACCACGGGGCCAAAATTATCGCCATCTCGGACGTGACCGGGGCCATTCGCAACGACGCAGGCATAGACCCATACGATCTAGCCACCTATGCCAGGCAGATGGGTGGGGTGAAAGGCTATGCCAGGGCCGAGCCCATTCCAGCCGCCGAGGTGCTGACCACCCCCTGTGAATTCCTGGTTCCTGCCGCGCTGGAAAAACAAATTACCGAAGCCAACGCCTGGAAGGTACAGTGCAAAATCATCGCTGAGGGAGCCAACGGCCCCACCATTCCCGCTGCCGACGACATTTTGGGTGAGCGGGGAATTCTGGTCATTCCCGATGTAATTGCCAACGCGGGCGGGGTGACGGTGAGCTATTTTGAGTGGGTGCAGGATTTCAACAGCTTTTTCTGGACCGAAGACGAAATCAATGCCAAGCTCGAGCGTCTCATGCGCCAGTCGTTCGAGGCCGTCTGGCAGGTGGCCCAGGACAAAAAAGTCTCGCTACGCACCGCAGCCTACATCGTGGCAGCCACACGGGTTTTGGAAGCGCGGTCTTTGCTGGGGTTGTATCCGTAAAACAGCCACAAACGCAAGGCCGCAAGAGCGGGGCTGTGCTGCTTGTGGTTGTCATTGCGAAGTCCGGCAGCTCCCTATGGCCTGAGGTCGCGCCTTCGCGAAGTCGGGTCGGGGGAGGAACCCGGTATAAGCTTGCAGCAGTTGTGTACCCCTGTCTCAAGAATGCCATCCCGGACAAGTGACCGCTGGAAATGATGGCCTGGCCGGGAACGGCAACCTGGCATTTTTGGCGTCTGCCTGGGGCGTTGGTCGAGTGGGCTATGGGTAGCCAAGCGCTGCTGAACCTCGAGCCCCTAGCGCAGTACCGCCCGTGCTTCTAGCCGCACTTCAACCAGATCGTTAACCCTCAGAAACAACAAGCTGGGTGGCTGAAGGTTCCACTCCGAAAAACGGGTCATGAAGCTTCCTTGAAACCGGAGTAGGTTACCCTCGCGGGTCAGCCGGCCAGCAATCCGTATTGGGCGTTGGGTTCCGCTAATTTCCAGAGAACCCACCAACACCGCATCCTCGCCGGTCTGGGTCAGGCGCTCCACCTCAAGGCAGCTCTGGGGAAAACGGTTGCTATCGAAGACCCCTCGAGCATCGGCATCGCGAAGAATGTTACCGGAATCGAAGCGGCCCAGATCCACGCATACCTGGCCCGAGGCCTCGCCGGTCTGGGGGTTCCAGCGCACGGCGCCGCGCACACTGGTATTGCTACCCTCCCAGCGGCCCAGGTTATAGCTGGCCGCATAGGTTACCCGCCCTTCGATGGCATACTGGCCGCTTTGGGCATGGGAAAGGCCGGGCAGCAAGCACAGCAGCAGGGGGATGAGCAGTTTTCGATGATTCATGGTTCCTCTCCCGGTCATACGGAGCTTTACCTGATTTCCGGTACTGGCTTGGCCAGGACTCCCTCAGCATTCCTGCGGTGGCCTTTAACCCTAAAACACCCTGGTCATGGCCTCTTCCACGGCTTGATCGGGCGACATGGGCAGCCCGATGTAGTAGCCCTGGGCAAAGTGGCAGCCGTGGCGGGCCAACCATTCCAGCTGCGCCCGGTTTTCCACCCCCTCGGCCAGGGTTTTGAGGCCGAAGGCACTTGCCAGTTGCAGCATGGCCCGCAGGATGTCTTCGGAGGCCGTGTTGTTGCCGATCTCATGTACAAAACTCTTGTCAATCTTAATCAGGTCTACCGGCACCTGCTTGAGGTGGGCCAGCGAAGAATAGCCCATGCCAAAGTCGTCGAGGGCTACCCGCACACCCAGCCCGCGCAACGCAACCAGCCCACCCAGCCATTTTTGCCGTTCGGGCAACAGGGCCGACTCGGTGATCTCAAGCCACAACATGCTGGGTTGCAGGGTCTCGTCTACCAGCGAGCGCACCACCTCACGCACCCAGTTGGGATGGGCCAGCGTGACCGCAGAGAAATTGATGGTCAGTTCACCCCCCAGCCGCCGTTGATCCTGCACGGCCTGTCTGAGCACCACCAGATCTAGCTCCCCAATCAGACCAGCGTCTTCGGCCAGAGGCACGAACTCGCTGGGACGCAGGAGTCCACGGGTGGGATGCTCCCAGCGCACCAGGGCCTCCCACTTGCTCACAAAACGATCCTGGATACTCAGGATGGGCTGGTACTGAATCAGGAAGTGGCCCTCCTGGATGGTCTTGCGCAGTTGTTGCACGGTCTTCAGGCGCTCGAGGGAGTTGAGGTCCTGCGCGGGGTCGTAGATGGCGATGCCGGTGCGGGCATGTTTGGCCTGGTACATGGCCACATCGGCGGCCCGGGCCAGCTCGTCGAGGGTCTTTCCGTGTTCGGGGTAGAGCGCCACCCCAAGGCTGGCCTGGGCATGAATGGCGTGATCGCCCAGCATAAATGGGGCGTCGAAGACCCCATTCACCCGGCGGGCAGCGGCAGCAGCCGCAGCGCGATCTGCCGAAGCCAGCAGCACCGCGAACTCATCGCCCCCCATGCGAACCAGCAGGTCGTCTTCCCGCAAGACCTCTTTGATGCGCAGAGCAATCTGGCACAGCAGTTCATCGCCCACCTGATGGCCCAGGGTGTCGTTGACCACCTTGAAATTGTCCAGGTCAAGGTAGATCAGGGCCGGGGTTTCCCGCTTGCGGCGGTCGGCCACAAAGACAGTCTCTGCCTCAGCCCATAGTTTGCGACGGTTGGGGAGGTCGGTGAGGGGGTCGTGGTAGGCCAGATACTCGATGCGGGCCTGCTGACGCTTGCGTTCGCCCACATCACGGATGGAGATCATAACCTGTTTGGCACCCGCAATCTGCACCAGCACCCCCAGGGCTTCAACCTCGAGTTCGCGCCCATCCCGGGCCACCAGCCGAATCTCTTCCACGCTATCGGACTCCCCGCCCAGAATGCGCTGGATCCGCTCGGCCACCCGTGGCAGCGACTCCGGGTGAACAAACCGGGTCAGGGGCTGGCCAACCACTTCGTCTTGCCGCAGGTATCCCAGCCCACGCAGCCCCGCTGGGTTGAGGTAGAGCACTCTGGAGCCATCGTAGAGCGCTACTGCGTCGGGCAAGGTCTCCAGGAGGGTACGGTAGATGGTTTCCTGTTCGCGCAAAGCATCGTAGACCTGGGCCCGGTCAATGGCCAGGCTGAGCTGCCCCGCGACCCCCTCCAGAAAGCCCACATCGCGCTGCTCGAGGTCGGGGGTGCTGCAGCTGGCTATCAGCACCCCCTCTACGCTGCCCTTTACCAGCAGCGGCACCGCAACCAGGCTGTGCTCGCCCACCAGGCCGGCCTTGCTACGCTCTTCGGTGCTATACAGAATCACGGTTTCAGCCGAACGGGCTGCCCGGAAGACAATTTCGTGGGTCGGGCCAAAATGGTCGGGCAGGGTCTGCCTGCCTGCCAACCAGACCAGCTGGAGCTGCTCCCCCTCGGGCCGATAGGCCGCCACACTGTCCAGGCGGGGGTGTTCTTGCAGGGTATCCACCACCCCCCGCATCAGGGCCAGGGGGTCGAGGTCGCGGGCCAGCCCATCGCGCACCCTCGAGAGGAGGCTCAACTCGAGGTTGCGACCCTCGGTCTGGGCGTGGCTTTTCTTCATCGCAACTTCGGCGATCCATCTGCGATCGTACTGCAAACGAAACAGCCCCACCACCAGGCTGGATGCCAGTCCAGTTCCAGCCGTGAGCTGAACAAATTCCCGTAGCCCTGTCTCCCACTCTGCTCCCGCAAGGTTGAGCAGCAGAGCCTGTATCGGAATGTTGAGCAGACCCACCATCGCGGCTCCCCACAAACCCAGACCCCAGCTCAGGAGCACCAGCCCCGGCAGCCCCAGCAGCAGCAGATGATTGCCGTAAGTAGGGTAGAGTTGTGGAAACAACAACCCGTACATCACGAATATCGCCAGCCCTGCCGCCAGCTCGAGCCAGCGCGGTTGCAACCAGGCGGTCATCTGCGATAGCAAAAATTGATCCTCCCAGATATAAACATCAAGTTACTCAGACCTCACTGTTGCCATTGGCAGGAAGATTACCCGGTCAGAACGGCTTGTGGGGAGCCCGGATAGCAGTCTGGGTCTCTTACCCGTGAACTTCTTGCTGCTATTCTACCGCTCTTGTCGAGCAGTATTTTGAGAGTCTACTCGAGAAAAATATCCACCGGGACGTTATTTACATCCCGTACTCGAGTAACGCCAGAACCGGCTATTGCGTCACGTACCAAAGCTCCACCCACACAGGTATTGGCCTGGCATGGTTGGCACCCAGGTATTTACAAGTAACGTTGGATTTATTCATAGTTGAGCCGGTTATCATTCAGACTTCACCCTGGGCATACGTATGAAGCGGTAGAAGTACTCGATCCCAGGCCCAGAACCCCCAGCACCAGGGCCTCAAAGTTGGTGAGCCCATCCAGAAATCCGACCCCAGCACGATGGTTCCCGTTGGTGAGCCTTGGGCTGGGTAAGCCAGGATGTAGCTTCTATCAAGCGTTGCCCCTGCCGCCGTAGCAACTCCAGCAATTGCCCGATACACAGGCTTGGGCAAATCCCAACCCCGGCAGAGTAACCACCAAAGCAACCCGTACGCACATGGCAAACTTCAGACTGGGCCGAGGCATACCAAAAAGGTGGGCCGAGCCCACCTTCCAGTCGCTTTTCGACTACGGACTGCCAAAGCTATCCTCGACCACTACCACCTCGAGGGTCTCGTTGGCCAGCAAGCCCACCGCAAACACGCTGTAAACCTTGCCCGCCTCAAAAGCCACCCCGTCCAGCCGGAGCGCTACGCTGGTAGTGCCAGTGGGGCGCACCTCGAGGTTGTAGACCGCCTCTGGCACAACACCATAGCCCGAGAGCTGGTTAAAGGCCAGATTGCGGAACAGTACCGGCCCACCCTTGAGGGCCACATCCACCGCAGGGGCATCCGGCGAGGCGTGGACGATACGAACCCTGGCCATGCCTTCGGCGGGGGCGAGGCGGTCTTCTACCAATCGGGTCTTGAGGGTAGCGGCTGCACCCAAAGCCATGACCGTGTAGTGCTTACCAGCCTGTACACGGATGGTTACGTCGGCTACCTTGGCCGGGGTTTGCCCCGTGGTTTGCAGGGTTAGGGTCAGGCTGCCCGCGGGCACTTCGGCGTAGTAGGTCACATCTTTGAAGCCCTGGGCCTCGAAAACCTTGTTTCCCCCTGAGAGGATGTCAACGGCTGGTGCATCGGGAACCAGATGCGCAAAACGGACCAAAGCGGTGTTGCCCTGGGCCAGGGAAAACCCCGCCCCTGCCAGCGCCACCAAAACGAGCCACTTTTTCACATCAACGCTCCTTTCGTATCGTCCAAAGCCGATATCCGCCTTCAGCTTTGTACTGCTGCACCGTCATCATACTGTGATGAACTGCAAAGCGGCAAACAAGACCCCTCGGCTCGTTCACCATTCAGATAAAAATCGAAGCAGAAGGTTTTTTGGTTTGGGAAAAAAGTGATTCTGCGGAACGGCTCAAAACAAAACATACAGGGTGATCCTCTTGCGAGGGCCACCCCTTACGACGTCTTCTCGGGACTGGATGGAGCTTACCTGTCAACCGCTACCACGACGCTGAGCGGTTGGGCAGTGGTGCCACCAACGGCGAAAACGGTGTATACCTTGCCAGCCTCCAAGACCACATTGTTGAGCGGAAGGGCCACGGTGGTGGTTCCAGCAACGCGCACGTCAAAGTTGTACGTGGCAGCAGGCACCGTCAGATAGCCCGAAGCCCTGGGGAAGACCAGGTTGGGCACCACCACTGCACCGCCACGAATTGCCACATCCACAGCGGGGGCGGTCGGCGAGGTGTGCACGACACGGATACCGGCCTGACCCGCAGCCAGAGTGGGGAGCATATCCTCAATGATAGTGGGGCCCAGCCTGGGTTGGTTGCCGCTTGCGTTGAGCAGGCCGGTAGCCGCAATGGTGTACATCCTGCCAGCGACCATTGTCGCTCTGGCATCAATCACTCGAGGGGTGGTGGCGCCCGCAGGCACTACCCACACCGTGATTTCTCCGGCAGGCAGCGAGAGGTAGTTGCTGACGGTTTTGAAGGGCACGTTTTGCAGGGCTCGAGCGCCATTCACCCAGACATCCACGGCGGGTGCGTCGGGAGAGAGGTGCGCCACACGCACCATCGCGTTGTTGCTTTGCGCGAAGCCCGCGCCGAAAGCCAGTACAACCAGTAGAGCCAGTAGCTTCTTCATCGTTTGCCTCCGTTGCTGCCAGGGCTTATGGCCCTGAAGGTAGGTTGGCGTTGTCGCAGCGGTGTGCTGGTCTCGAGTTGGACAGTTTGGTCACACGCTGGATTCAACCCACTGCACATCCACCTACCCTTGTGCACGCATAGCCTACTTGTAGAAGGTGAGTACAATATTTGTATAATTTACGTTTAGATTTGTAGAACCTGGGACAGGTCGAAGAAAGCCAGAGCCAGCCTTACATTGCGATAGATAAGCCTGAACCCTTGGGCATCGGGGGCACCGCCAGAAACCTGGACTACCCGCCATGTGCTGGATGTCCAGGCCAGCCTTAATCCAGAGGCTACTAACCAGACTTTCGGGCAATTTTCTCAGCAGCCGCGAGGTAGCGTTTGCGGGCAGACTCCAGATCCAGCACCGGGGGTTTGTAGGGCTGGGCGCCTCCATTGGACTCGGGGACCCATCGCGTTAGCCACTCGCCATTGGGGTCGTGGGTTTCAGCCTGGGTGATTAGATTAAAAACCCGGAAATAAGGGGCTGCATCCACCCCCAGGCCTCCGGCCCACTGCCAGCCTGCCAGGTTGGAGGCGTTGTCGCCGTCGAGTAGAAGATCGCGTAAAGCCCGTTCGCATTTCTGCCAGGGCAGCAGAGCCAGCTTGACCGCAAACTGCGCCACCCCCATCCGCCCCCGGTTGGCTAGAAAGCCAGTAGCCTGTAGCTCGCGCATACCCGCATCCACCACTGGTATGCCGGTCTGGCCGAGTAGCCAGGCATCCAATAACTCGCGATTGTCGCTCCAGGGCAGGTCGTTCCAGCGGGGGTCGAAAGCCGAGGTCATTATCTGCGGGCGATGGTATAGCAGGTCAGCACTAAAATCGCGCCAGCACAACTCGCTCACCCATTTGCGAGCCCCCTCGCCCCCTTGTTGCCTGGCTTTGCGGGCTGCCAGCCTGGGCGACAAGACCCCGAGGGTGAAGTAGTAGGAAAGGCGCGAGGCCCCTTCACCCGCCAGCCCGTCGCGGGTCTGATGGTAAACGGGCAGTTTGTCGCGCAGAAAACCCTCGAGCGCACAGAGAGCGGCTTCCTCTCCCACCGGCGGTAACGGCACATCCGAGGCTTCCTGTGGAATGGTGCCGGGATCGTAGTGTGGTGGAAGACTATCTGGAGGGAAGTGGGCCGGAGCCTCGAGCAAGGAAGGTTCGCTGGCTGCCCACCAGCGTTTGGAAAAGGGTGTGAACACTGTGTAAGGCTCCCCGTTGGCCTTAACAATGGCGCCGGGTTTGTGGATATACTGTCCGTCCAGCCAGACCATTCGACCGCTCAGGGCATCTTCTACCTTCTCGTCACGGAACCGGGCATAGGGGGTGAAGTTGGACCCGGCAAAGACGTTCTGGATGTCCAGTTCGGACACCGCTCTGGGCAGCACTTCCCAGGGCAGACCGGTGCGAACCAGCAAGGTTCCCTCCCGGCGGGCATAGGCCTCGCGCAGGGCAGCGGTGTTCTGGTAGAACCAGGCCCGCCGCCGGGGGGTGGTGTTTTGCAGAATACGGGGGTCGAGGATCACCAGGCCCAGGGTGGGGCCTGATCGCAGGGCCGCATCCAGAGCAGGATTATCGTGCAGACGAAGATCTGCGCGATGCCAGACAAGGTTCATAAACTCTGTTTTAAGGGCAAAGGCTTCGAATCGCACGGGTGTGTCCTACAAACCTCCAACCCGGCCTGGGCATACCGCCCTGAGCCTCTCGTCTCGTTGCACGGGTGGGGTCGCATAGCTGAGGCTACTGCTGATTGAGGCTCCTCGCGTGCGCAGGGGAGTGTCTTCCCGAGCCAAGCCGTGATGGTGTGCAAGCCAAAGAGGGCCCGGTTCGCGTTAGTATTGACGGCATGATCGTAGACGCCCATCTCGACCTGGCCCACAACGCAGTAGACCTGGGGCGCGATTTAACCTTGCCGCTTATGGAGTTACGTAAACGTGACTCACATACTGATGTGCCTGTAGTGACCTTGCCTGCCCTGCGAGAGGGTAAAATTGGCGTCTGTTTTGCGACCCTCTGGACAGACCCGCGCAAGTACACCGACCCCGCGAGTGCACACACCCAGGCCCTCAAGCAGCTCGAGGTCTATCTCCGCTGGGAAGAGAAGGGCCTGGTACGCATCCTGCGCGATAAGGCCAGCTTGCAAATGCATCTGGCCCGGTGGCCGGAGGACAGGATAACCGCCCTGGTGATCCTGATTGAGGGCGCCGAATGCATCCGTGAGCCCGCTGAAGTTGCGTTCTGGCAGGGCCAGGGCGTGCGGCTGATCGGGCCGGCCTGGAACCGCACCCGCTACTGCGGCGGAACCCGCGAGCCGGGTGGCCTGAGCGAACCGGGCATTGAGTTGATGCTGGCCATGCGCCAGCACCAACTGGCCCTGGACTTTGCCCACATGGACGAGCAGGCCTTCTGGCAAGCACTGGAAATCTTTGATGGTGCAGTCTGTGGAACCCACTGCAACCCCCGCGCCCTGCTGGGGGGTGAGGGGCTCGAGTTCTCCAACCGCCATCTGAGCGATGCCATGATCCTGGCCATCGGCCAGCGGGGCGGGGTCATCGGCACCGTGTTGTTTGGATTCTTCCTGGAGCACACCTGGAAACGTGGTATGGAGCGGGTGAACCTGGAAGTGGTAGGCCAGCATATGGCGCACACCGCCAGCCTGATTGGCTGGGACAAGATAGGCATCGGTTCCGATTTCGATGGCGGCTTTGGGATGCACGAAAACCCCCGGGGTCTGAACCAGCCGGGCGACCTGCAAAAAATCGCCCATCTGGTTCCCAAGCCCTTCCAGAGCGATGTGTTGGGCGATAACTGGCTGCGCTGGTTGCAGGCTGCGCTGCCTTGATTTTTTGAATCTAAAATTTGGCCTATCATGGTATAACGGGGCTGTGAATCCTTCCAGCGTGTGGATCGGCCTGGTCGCCGGAGGCTTTGGGGGCCTGGTGGGCCTGGGCGGAGGCATTGTGGCAATGCCCCTCATGACGGCTTTTCTGAAACTTACCCAGCACAAAGCTGTGGCAACCAGTTTGGTGATGGTGGTTTTTACCGGATTGGCCGGGGCTTTGATCTATGCCACACAAGGCACGGTGGACTGGGTGGCGGCCATACTGATTATCCCCACCGCCATGTTTACCGCCAACGTTGGCGCCAGATTCGCCCATCGGTTGCCCGAGTGGAAGCTCAAGCGGGTGTTTGGCTGGTACCTGGCATTGGTAGCCCTTTCGCTCTTGCTCAAACCCTATATTCCTCACGTGCAGGAGCCCTTAGAAGGCTGGATACGGGTTTTAACTTTGCTCCTCACGGGCGCGGTGGCAGGCTTTGCCTCGGGCCTGCTGGGCGTGGGAGGTGGAACCATCACCGTGCCGATTATGGTACTGCTGGTTGGGCTGGAACAACACACCGCCCAGGGCACCTCCTTGCTGGCCATGATTCCCTCGGCGCTGGTGGGGTCTTATACACACTACCGACATGGCACTCTGGCACAAGAGTATGTGCCGGGCCTGGTGGCAGGCATCCTGCTAGGGGCTTTTGCGGGAGGTTTGGTCGCCAATCAACTGCCGGAATTCTGGCTGCGGATGGTGTTTGCGGTGGTGTTGATCTGGACCTCAACACGCTATGTCGGAGCTAAACCCCAAGCCAAACCCCTCTCATAAATTTAGAAAAATACACGCTGTCACCCCGAACGAAGTGAAGGGTCTGATGTGCTGTGCTGCACGGGGGGACGCGGGCGCATCGGATTCTTCGACAGAATGACCCTGCGGCGATGGTGTACCTGCTCGAGAGCCCAGTTCCACTTTTGTGATGTGCGCCTGGCCCAAGCGGCATGGCTGTCGGTTGCCTACCCGCCTCACGCTGGTTTGTCCGCACTTCCGAATAGCGATTCTGAAGTGTGCGATAAAACACCCGTGCATTACGAACCTCACCTCGAGGTGCGTCTGCGCATCCTACCCAGTGATCAAGTTTGCTCAACCAGATTGGTCTAGCTTAAATCGGCCAGCGAAGTTGTTGAGGATTTCGTGATTGTGGCCGTTGAGTGATCTGGTAACAAGATTTGCGTCAAACTCACGACCCGAGGCACATGCGAAAGCCAACGGTCAAAGGCAAAAATTTGAAAGCCAGAAATCTTCGCTCCGACATGCGACCTGCGGCCTTCTCAAAAGGCGTGAATCGGACAAAAATCAAGTTGCCGTACCACTAGCTTTGTGTACCCGTTACATCCATACGGTAACGGCAACAATTGCCTCCGGCAGCGATGCGCTCCTCACGGACAACCGGAACGCCCAAAAGTTTTTTGTACATCTCGAGCTCGGTGTGGCAAAACTCGTTGTGTTCCATCGAGAGCGCAAGTTTGGGGCAGCGCCCTTGCTCGAGATACACGGCTCCATTTTCAAAGTAGAAGCTGGCCTGGTAGCCCTGCTCGGTCAGGAACTCGGTCAGGCGATAAATCTTTTGTTCGAGGGTGAGGCCCTCCATATGTGGGGCGAGTTCCTCGAGCAATTTGTTGTTGCGCCGGGTCAGTACTTCCAGCACCAGGCCTGCGCCAAATAGCTCCTTGAGGTGGGTGAGCACATCGGCGCACATGCGGGCATAAGGCGCTTGCTCGTCCACGGCTTGATAGACCTGTTTGGGGCGGCCCCGGCCCTCGTTTTTCTCGAGGCGAGCCCGCACTAAACCCTCGCGCTCGAGGTCTTCGAGGTGGCGGTGCACCGCTACCTTGGAGATGCCCAGCGACTCCGCAAGCGAGCCCGCACAACTCGACCTGGAACGCAGGGTCTCGAGGATGCGCAGCTTGGTTTCACCCATTCCCAAAGCCATAACACCCCTACGCCATCGGCAGCAGCATGTAGGACTGCACCGACAACTGACCGGCCAGCTTACGCGCAACCTGACGGAAGGCTTCGGCTTCGGACGACTGTGGGGCACCCACCACCACCGGCACCCCGCTATCCCCACCCTCGCGCACCGAAAGCGCAATGGGAATCTCGCCAAGGAAAGTGGTCTGGTAGTGCTCGGCCATCTTGCGGCCTCCCCCCTGCCCAAAGATGTAGGTCTTCTGGCCGCCCAGCTCAAAATAGGACATGTTTTCGATCACGCCCAGTATGTTCACCTGCACCCGTTTGAACATGTCCACCGCCCGCTCGGCATCAATCCGGGCCACGTCCTGCGGGGTGGTCACAATCAGCCCACCCGAAAGCCGGGTAAGCTGAGACAAGGAGAGTTGCACATCCCCGGTGCCAGGGGGCAGGTCAATGATCAGGTAATCGAGAGCGCCCCAGGCCGCCTCTTGCAGGAATTGCTTGATGGTGCCATGCAAAATGGGGCCGCGCCAGACCATCGCCTGGCCCGCTGGGACGATATTGGCAATGCTGATGAGTTTGATACCGTGGCGCTCTAAGGGAACCATCCGCTTCTGCTCATCCACCATTAGCTTGCTGCCCTGGGTGCCAAACATATGGGCCTGGCTGGGGCCATAGATATCGGCATCCAGCAAACCTACACTGGCCCCATCCTGGGCCAGCGCTATCGCCAGGTTGGCCGCAGCCGTGCTCTTCCCCACCCCCCCTTTGCCCGACGCTATAGCCACAATGTGCTTAATCCCAGGCAAGGGCAGGTTCTGCGGTGCA
This sequence comes from uncultured Meiothermus sp., assembly GCF_937863175.1. GTDB lineage: Bacteria > Deinococcota > Deinococci > Deinococcales > Thermaceae > Meiothermus. Next base: position 15,697 of record NZ_CALMCQ010000074.1, read on the forward strand.
CGCACCTGTGCACCAAAATGCACTTCGGTCTCGGTGGCGCCGATCTTGCTAATCGCGGATCGCACCTCCCCCTCGATCTGCCCCTTGAGTGGGCAAGCCGGGGTGGTGAGGTTGATCTTGACTGCGACCTTGGCCCCATCTACCACAATTTTCTCAACCATCCCCAGCGACACCAAATCCTTGTGTAGCTCCGGGTCGTTGACAGTTTTCAAAGCTTCCAGTACCAGAGCTTCGGTGAGCGCGCTCATCTCGTATTCAGATTATGCCTG